>NZ_JAFGYZ010000029.1:0-77277 GCF_017491585.1 Pseudomonas sp. 58(2021) | reverse complement strand
CGCCCTTGCCCGCCCCATCGCGGCCCTCGAAAATCACACAAACCTTGATGCCCTCGGCCCTCACCCACTCCTGCAGTTTGACGAGCTCAACGTGCAGTCGACGCAACTCCGCCAGATAGTCCTTGCTCGACAGCTTCGGGCGATCTGCGGGGATGTCTTTGGGCGAGTCTTTCTTCTTTCCCTTTGCCATGACCAAACCTCATGCATTGAAGGGGCTGGCCGCCGGATGGCTGGCGGCCCAAGAGCTGGAATGCAGGAGTTTAGTCAGTTAATTCGGAGTGTGAGACACGACTCCTCTAACGTTCCTGAGGCTCCCTCCCGAGTTTGGAAACCCGACGAGTCACGCAACAGCGTCCCTGACAAATGCTGGCGTCTTCTTACGCCCGTGAAATTGGCAGCTCCTCACAGTCAAGGAGTTACACATGCATGATGCACCTGAAGAAAAAACCGCCGGAACCACTCCCTTCCTCTATTGCTCTGACAATCCGTTATTTCACGTCAGCGCCGGAGTGCCTGTCGGCCAGGCATTGGCTCAGGCTTCCGACCTGTTGGCTCTCGCCAAGGCACTTGCAGAAGATGCGGCGTTCATTAGAGAAACAGACCGATATGCCTGGGCTGCGCATTTTTTGACGGAGATGGGCAAGGCGCTTGTTGATGATGTGATGAAGGAGGTTTCGCCGAAAACCACCAAAATGTCGCTGAGAACTGCAAAATAATGGTTATCTCATCTCAAATCTAGCCGGTACTATTCAGCAATAAAAAGCCCCGTAATCGTTCATCTACGGGGCAATTTTTATGAGCACTTATTCGTCATCATCGTTTTCTTCATCGCCATCATCGCCCGTTGAAATAACGCCGGCGCCTCCTTCGACAAACGACTGACAACCTTCGTTAAAGGACTCAGATGGGGTGCTACAGGAATTTTCATCGTAAATTCCTTTTTCCTCGGCCCAGTCATACCCGGCCTGATGTCCTGAGCAGTCATTCGTGCATTCGTAGCCATCAAACGTATCTGCGAAAGTTATTGTGTTCCCCAGATTCACGACAAGCAGCACAATTGAATAAAGTGCTTTCTCTGGCAGCTTCACAACTACATGCCATCACGAGGTTTAGTGCCAAGCTTTCCTGTGTACGGATTCACATTGCCCTTGGTGCTGTAGTTATTGTTCCTGGTGGAGTCTGGGTTTGTAGCATGAGAGGGGCGAACATACATTCCATTGCTTCGCGTATACCCGCTAACCGAATGGTCAGAACGACTTCCGCTGGAGTAGCCGGACTTGAACGAGGAATGACTGCCGAAGCTGCTTCCACGTGCGCAAACGTTTCCTGAAAGCGCTACCGAGATGGTTATAACGGCTACAGAAAAAACCTTTTTCATACAAACCTCCGTTTTTCCAACGATAGTAGCTCAATGGAATCACTTGGAAAGCTCAGGCGACAAAGGGTCTTGGGAGTATCGGCGTTAACGCAAACCTTTTGGAAAGGATCATACGCAGGCAGGGTTGGCTGTTTAGAGAAAGCGACTTGAATGTTGCAGGTCTGTATTGAGCTAGAGATCCAACTCTAATGCGTCGATAAACGATCCGAGTAAAAAACCTCAGAAACGAAAAAGCCCCGTAGCTTCTCAGCTACGGGGCTTTTTCCATGTATGGCGGAGAGATAGGGATTCGAACCCTAGGTACCGGTGAAGGTACAACGGATTTCGAATCCGTCCCATTCGGCCACTCTGGCATCTCTCCAACGGCGCGCATCATAACAACACTTTCGTTGGATGGGAAACCCCTAAACGAAATTTTTTCCGTGCTATCAGATGCTTGCGTCGATTAAAGCGGTACGCCCAGACGGTTGGCGACTTCTTCGTAGGCTTCGATGACGTCACCGAGGCCCTGACGGAAGCGGTCCTTGTCCATCTTCTTCTTGGTGTCCTTGTCCCACAGACGGCAGCCGTCCGGGCTGAACTCGTCGCCCAGGACGATGGAGCCATCGCTGAACACGCCGAATTCAAGCTTGAAGTCCACCAGCAGCAGGCCGGCGTCGTCGAACAGCTTGCTCAGGACTTCGTTGACCTTGAGCGACAGTTCTTTCATACGCGCCAGTTGCTCGGCGGTGCCCCAGCCGAATGCCACGACGTGGGATTCGTTGATGAACGGGTCGCCCTTGGCGTCGTCCTTCAGGAACAGTTCGAAGGTGTACGGGTTGAGCTTCATGCCCTCCTCGACGCCCAGACGCTTGACCAGGCTGCCGGCAGCGTAGTTACGAACGACGCACTCGACCGGGATCATGTCCAGCTTCTTCACCAGGCATTCGTTGTCGCCCAGCAGCTTGTCGAATTGGGTCGGAATGCCGGCCGCTTCGAGTTTCTGCATGATGAAGGCGTTGAACTTGTTGTTCACCATGCCTTTGCGGTCGAGCTGCTCGATGCGCTTGCCGTCGAACGCCGAAGTGTCGTTGCGAAACAGCAGGATCAAGCGGTCAGCGTCGTCGGTCTTGTAAACCGATTTGGCTTTGCCGCGGTAGAGTTCTTCACGTTTTTCCATGATGGGCTCCGCTTGCTAAGTAGATGGGCTAGGCGATGTGGCGCCAGTCGAGCCCTGAATCTTGATCGGCCAGTTGCAGCCAGTCCGGGTCGCACCCGAGGGTGTCGACAAAACATTGCCGGGCCAGCTGCGGCAGGTTGTTCTTGCTGCTCAGATGGGCCAGGACCAGGTGTTGCAGGCCTTGCCAGCCCAACTCGGCCACCAGGAATGCCGCCTGATGGTTGTTCAAATGTCCCAGCTCGCCGCCCACCCGCTGTTTGAGAAAGTACGGGTAATGACCGCGGGCCAGCATGTCACGACAGTGGTTGGACTCGATCATCAACGCATCGAGGTCCCTATAACCGTCCAGCACCTGCTCGCAATACGACCCCAGGTCGGTCAGCAGGCCGAAGCGCCGCTGTTCCTGATCACTGAAGACATACTGGGTCGGTTCCTGTGCATCGTGGGCCACGGCAATGACCCGGATGTCCAGAGCACCGATCTGCAGTTGTTCGCCGCCGGCCACGAAGCCTGCGGGTTCAATCGGTTTGCGCATCCCGCGCAGCGTGCCGCGACTGAGGTAGACAGGCAGATTGTAGCGCCGAGACAGCAAACCCACGCCATGCACGTGGTCGGCATGTTCGTGGGTCACGAGTATCGCGCTCAGTTGCGCCGGGTTCACCCCCAGGCGCAACAGGCGTTTTTCGGTTTCCCGCAGGGAAAAACCACAATCCACCAGTACATACGTATCAGCACTGGCGATCAGCGTGCCGTTCCCTTGGCTACCGCTGCCGAGAACGGCAAAACGCATCTGATCAGCCCAGGTTGTCCTGAATCACGCTCAACACTTTACGGGCCACATCGGCCGGCGCAACGGTGTTGATGTTTTTCTCGACGGTGACCTGAACGTTCTCGCCAACCTTGCTCAGGCGAACCTGATAACGCTCGGCACGGGCTTCAACTTCTTCCTTGGTCGGCGCGCTGCCGAACAGGCTGCTGAAGAAACCAGGCTTGTCGTCTTTCTTCTCGGCTTTTTCGGCCAGGTTGATGTAGTACAGGCCCAGGCTGCGGTTGATGTCCTCAACACGCCATTGACCTTGCTCCAGTGCGCGACCGACGCTCGACCAGGCACGGTCCAGATCCGAACCGACGTTCAGCACCGGGTTGCCGCTGCCGTCTTCGCTGAGGCTGACGCGGCTCGGGGTATCAAAATCACGCGATGCCAGCATCGACACCGAACCACCCTTCTCGGAGGTGCGGCTCATGCTCGCGAGCATGTCGTCGACCAGTGCAGCGTCCAGACCAGTGTTGACCGAACGGTTGGTGAAATCGACATTGGCGGTGCTGCCGGCCGGACGCTCGGCGCTGACCACGTAGATTTCACTGGTATTGCGCTGTACGCCCGGCTCGATGCGTACCCGCACACGGGTTTCGCTGTCGGCGGCGACGCCGGCGGCGCTCAGACGCTTGGCCATGGCAGCGGACAGCTCGTCGGAATGCTGCCAGGTGGTGGTGAATTCACCGGTTTGCGGACGCTGTTCATCCAGACGGAAACCATTGTCCTGGAAGAACTGCACAGCCACTGGCCAGACTTCGGCCGGTGGATGCTGGCCCATGACCCAACGCGAATCACCGCTCTTCTGCAGCGAGTAGTCGCTGGCGTCAGCGATCGCCGACAGTGGCTGAGGACGCGGAACCACGTATTCGCCGGTAGCGGTATCGTCGGCGACGTTGCGCGGGATCGGCAGCAGTGGATCCAGACGCTTGGAGGTGCTGACACCTTCTGGCAGTTGCATCGGTGCAGTCTGTTTCGCTTCCAGGTAGTCGCTACCACGGTCACGGAAATAACCTTCCGGGCCCCAGATCCATCCGCAGCCACTGGTGCTGGAGATAATCAAGGCAAGTGCGGAAAGTCCGGCCATTCGCTTCATGCGTTGTACTTCCTCAATTAAACCAGGACGCCGCACTGGCGCAGGGCCGAGCGCAACGTTTCATGACAAGGAGCGCTCAGCCAGGTCAGCGGCAGGCGGATGCCTTCGTGCATCAGGCCCATTTCGACCAAAGCCCACTTCACCGGAATCGGGTTGGCTTCGATGAACAGGTCCTTGTGCAGCGGCATCAGTTTTTCATTGATGGCCCGTGCGGTCTCGGCGTCGCCCTTGAGCGCGGCCTCGCACAGGTCGGCCATTTCGCGCGGAGCGACGTTGGCGGTGACGGAGATGTTGCCTTTGCCACCCAGCAGGATCAGCTCGACTGCGGTTGGATCATCGCCGGACAGCACGATGAAATCCTTGCTCACGCCATCGAGGATCGCCTTGGCGCGCTTCAGGTCGCCGGTGGCTTCCTTGATGCCGATGATGTTCGGCACGGTGGACAGGCGGATCACGGTCTCGGCCTGCATGTCGCAGGAAGTGCGGCCGGGTACGTTGTAGAGGATCTGCGGGATGTCGACCGCTTCGGCGATGTGTTTGAAGTGCTGGTACAGGCCTTCCTGGGTCGGCTTGTTGTAGTACGGAACTACCAGCAGGCAGGCATCGGCGCCGGCTTCCTTGGCGTTGCGGGTCAGCTCGACGGCTTCGCGGGTCGAGTTGGCGCCGGTGCCGGCGATCACCGGAATGCGGCCTGCAACCTGTTTGACGACGGCTTTGATGACGGCAATGTGTTCTTCAACGTCAAGGGTTGCCGACTCGCCGGTGGTGCCGACCGCGACAATGGCATGGGTGCCGTTCTTGAGGTGAAAGTCCACGAGTTTGCTGAGGCTGTCCCAGTCAAGACGCCCTTGTGCATCCATGGGTGTGACCAGTGCCACCATACTGCCCGCAATCATGAAACCGCTCCTGCCGGAAAAAGAGAGCGGTAATGGTACTGGCGCCAAGATGCTTGCACAAGCGAAGTACTGCGCCGCCATTCCCCTGAGCGCCGCTTTTCGCTACCCTTCAGACTTTGATCGGTACAGATCAGCTTGTACGCCGGGTTCCAGCCTCCCGTTTCGGCCTTTCAGGCCCCGTTCCAGTGTCGTCGTCTTGTGCTTCCTTATTATCGAGGCTCTGGCGATACGTGAACCGGGCCTTCCGGACAGGTATGTTCCGGCAATCAACGCCCTTACCCTACCGACCGCTCATCGCTTTAGGAATGCTGCATGTCCACCCCCACAGTTCGCGAACAATTCCTTGTCATCAGTGCGCTCGGCGCCAATCCAATGGAGCTGACCAACGTCCTGTGCCGCGCCAGCCATGAAAACCGCTGCGCGGTCGTCACCTCGCGCCTGACCCGTCACGGCGAGTGCAGCGCGCTGATCCTCGAGATCTCCGGCAGCTGGGACGCCCTGGCGCGCCTGGAAGGCAGTCTGCCAGGCCTGGCCAAGAAGCATGCGTTCACCGTTAACGTCGTGCGCAGCGCGGCCCTGGAAAACCGCCCTCAGGCCTTGCCGTACGTGGCTTACGTGTCCTCTGCCTATCGCCCGGACATCATCAACGAGCTGTGCCAGTTCTTCATGGACCACAACGTCGAGCTGGAAAACCTGACCTGCGACACCTATCAGGCGCCGCAGACCGGCGGCACCATGCTCAACGCCACGTTCACCGTGACCCTGCCGGCCGGCACCCAGATCAGCTGGCTGCGCGACCAGTTCCTGGACTTCGCCGATGCCATGAACCTGGACGCACTGATCGAACCGTGGCGCCCACAGAACCCAATGTAAGGAAGCTTTCATGGCCGTAGCTATCGATCAACCGGTTGCCGACTTCGAAGCACCCGCCACCAGCGGGCAGACCGTCAGCCTTTCAGCCCTCAAGGGCAAGCAAGTGGTGATCTACTTCTACCCGAAGGACAGCACCCCGGGCTGCACCACAGAAGGCCAGGGCTTTCGTGATCAGTACGCGGCGTTCAAGGATGCCAACACGGAAATCTTCGGCATCTCCCGCGACAGCCTGAAGTCCCACGAGAACTTCAAGTGCAAGCAGGAGTTTCCGTTCGAGTTGATCAGCGACAAGGACGAGGCCGTCTGCCAGCTGTTCGACGTGATCAAGCTGAAAAAACTCTACGGCAAGGAATATATGGGCGTGGATCGCAGCACGTTCCTGATCGACAAGGATGGCGTTCTGCGCCAGGAATGGCGCGGCGTGAAAGTGCCGGGCCATGTTGATGCTGTGCTGGCCGCTGCTCAGGCACTGAACAAGGCCTGATATTTCTGCGCCGACTTCACTGGCGCCTTCGCGAGCAAGCCCGCTCCCACAGTTGACCGAGGTCTGATGTGGGAGCGGGCTTGCTTGCGAAGGGGCTAATAAGACTCAACGAATAATCCGGTTTTTAAAGTAGCGGAGCTACAACCGGCTCTTTGCGCGGCCACGCATCAAGCACAGCCTTGAACAGCGTCGCCAGCGGAATCGCGAAGAACACCCCCCAGAAGCCCCACAACCCGCCGAACAACAGCACCGCGCAGATGATCGCCACCGGGTGCAGATTGACCGCTTCGGAAAACAGCAACGGCACCAGCACATTGCCATCCAGCGTCTGGATGATCCCGTAGACTGCCATCAGATAGATGAACTGATCGCTCCAGCCCCATTGGAACAACGCAATCAGCATGACCGGCACCGTCACCACGACCGCCCCGACATACGGCACCACCACCGACACCCCTACGAGCAACGCCAGCAGCGCCGCGTAGTTCAGCCCGAGGGCGACGAAGGCGATGTAGGTCACCCCGCCGCAGATCACGATCTCGATGACCTTGCCGCGAATGTAGTTGGCGATCTGTCGGTTCATTTCCTCGGCAACCCGGGTAATCAGCGCTCGCTCACGCGGCAGATAACCACGTACCCATTCGCCGATCATCACCCGGTCTTTCAGGAAGAAAAACACCAGGATCGGTACCAGGACCAGGTAGATCATGATGTTCACCAGCAGAGGCAGGCTGGATAACGAGAACGTCAGCGCCCACTGCCCGAACTTCCCGATTTCGCCGCGCGCCGCCTCGATGGCTTGTAACACCTGCTCGTCGGAGACCAGATGCGGATAGCGCTCCGGCAGCAGTAACAGCAACGATTGCCACTTGGCGAGCATGCCCGGCAACTCGTTGAACAGCGTGATCAATTGATGCCAGAGCAGCGGCAGCACCACGACGATGAACAACAGCAGCACGCCCATGAACAGCGCAAATACCAGGCCGACCGCCGCCCCACCGGGTATCCGCAAGCGCTCGAGGGTAACCACCAGCCCTTGCATCAGATACGCCAGCACCATCCCGGCCAGCACAGGCGCAAGCATTCCACCCAAGGTAAGCACCGCGGCAAAGGCGAGGAACAACAGCACCGCCAGCACCACGGCCTCTTCATCGGAGAAATAGCGCTGAATCCAGTCGCGTAACACTTTGAACATCAATAATCCTTAAGTCTTTTACGCTGTCGATTTCAGGCTTTTTTCAACCAGTAACGGTAGACGCCCGCCTCGTCTTCTTCACGCAGCAGCGTATGACCGGCCAGTTTGGCAAAGGTGCGAAAGTCGCGCTGCGAGCCTGCATCCGTGGCAATCACCTTGAGTACCGCGCCGCTGGGCAGCTTGTTCAGCTCCATCTTGGCCTTGAGCAACGGCAACGGACAATTCAGGCCACTGGCGTCCAGTTCACAGTCGTGGGCTACAGCGTCGGTCATGCGTTACTCCGGATCAGGTGGTCAGGCTGCCTAGAATATCTGGTCGCAAGCCCGGTGTCCGGCTACAGTAAGGTCTTTGTCGACTAAGGCTTTGTGCATGACATTTCTGCGCCCTACCCTGCTGACGCTCGCTTGCCTGCTCGCCTCACCGGGCTTCGCCGACGACCTGCCGTCACTCGGTGACGCCAGCTCTGCCATCGTCTCTCCACAGCAGGAATACCAACTGGGTCGCGCCTGGCTGGCATTGCTGCGCAGCCAGGTTTCGCAGCTCAACGATCCTCAGCTCAAGGATTACGTCGAGTCGAGCGTCTATAAACTGGTGGAAACCAGCCAGGTCAGCGACCGACGCCTGGAATTCATTCTGATCAACAGTCCGCAACTCAACGCTTTCGCAGCACCAGGCGGGATTGTCGGGGTCAACGGTGGACTATTCCTCAATGCCCAGACCGAAGGTGAATATGCCTCGGTACTGGCCCACGAACTGGCTCACTTGTCCCAGCGCCACTTTGCCCGGGGCGTCGAGGCCTCCCAACGGATGCAGGTGCCGATGATGGCCGCTCTGCTGGCCGGTATCGTGATTGCCGCTGCCGGAGCAGGCGATGCCGGGATCGCGACCATCGCCGGTACCCAGGCGGCAGCCATTCAGTCGCAGCGGACCTTCTCGCGTCAGAACGAGCAGGAGGCCGACCGAATCGGCATTCTCAACCTGGAAAAGGCCGGTTACGACCCGCGTTCGATGCCAACCATGTTCGAACGCTTGATGCGCCAGTATCGCTACGACGCCAAGCCACCCGAGTTTCTGTTGACTCACCCGGTAACCGAATCCCGCATCGCCGACACCCGCAACCGCGCAGAGCAGGCCAAGCCCGGCGGTATCGAGGACAGCATGCGCTATCAGTTGATCCGCGCCCGGGTACAGTTGATCTATGAAGAAACCCCCGGGATGGGCGCCAAGCGCTTCCGGGCGCAACTGGACGATAATCCGAACAACGATGTGGCTCGTTACGGCCTGGCGATCGCCCAGATCAAGGGTGGTCAGTTGAACGAAGCCCGAGAGAATCTAAAGCAACTGCTGACCAAATCGCCGAACGAGATCATCTACAACCTGGCGCAGATCGATCTGGATATCACCAACAACAAGCTGGCCGATGCGCAATCGCGGGTAGACCGCATGCTGACCCAGTATCCCGGCAACTACCCGCTGAATCAGGTTCGGGTCGATCTGCTATTGAAGCAGAACCGTACTGCCGATGCGGAAAAAGCCCTGGAAGGCTTGTTGAAGTCGCGCCCGGACGATCCCGACGTCTGGTATCAGGTGGCGGAAACTCGTGGCTTGGCCGGCAACATCATTGGTTTGCATCAGGCCCGCGCGGAGTACTTCGCACTGGTGGGCGATTATCGTCAGGCTATCCAGCAACTGGATTTCGCCAAGCGCAAGGCTGGAAGCAACTTCCCGCTCTCCTCGCGTATCGATGCCCGCCAGCGCGAGCTGATGGAGCAGGAGCGTATGGTGAAGGACATGATGGGATAAAAGCTGCAGGCATAAAAAAACCGCCTCTTTCGAGGCGGTTTTTTTTGACTCAGCAACCGCGGATCATTCAGCCAGTTTGAAGGTGATGAAGCTGGCACGACCCTGACGCAGAACCCGCATCGACACGGAGCGATTCTTCGGCAGCGCCTTGGCGATCTCGGAGAATTCCTTGGCAGAACCAATGGCCTGATTGTTCAGGTGGGTGATGATGTCGCCTGGCTGCAGGCCGATCAGGGCTGCAGGACCGTCCTGCACCTCCTTGATGACAACACCGCCCTTGAGGTCATAGGTTTTCTTCTGCTCGGCGCTCAGTTCAGCGACCGATACCCCAAGACGATTGCTGTTGGTCTCGACACCGGACTTCGGCAAGGCATCCAGCTCCTTGTCTTCGTCAGGAATAGCGCCGACCGTCAGCTCGATATTCTTGCGCTTGCCTTCACGAATCACTTCCAGATTGGCCTTGGCGCCAGCCTTCAGCGCGCCGACCAGATGAGGGAGATCAGCAGACATGACGATCGGTTGGCCGTTCATGCTCAGGATCACGTCGCCCACTTGCAGGCCGCCCTTTGCAGCGGGACCGTCATCCTGGATCTGAGCCACCAGCGCACCGGCCGGTTTTTCCAGACCGAACGACTCGGCCAGATCCTTGTTCACTTCCTGAATGACCACACCCAGCCAGCCACGGCTGACCTTGCCACCGCTTTTCAGCTGATTCGATACATCCATGGCAACGTCGATCGGGATGGCGAACGAAACGCCCATGAAGCCACCGGAACGGGTGTAGATCTGCGAGTTGATCCCCACCACTTCACCGTTCAGGTTGAACAGCGGGCCACCGGAGTTACCCGGATTGATCGGCACGTCAGTCTGAATGAACGGCACATAGTTTTCGTTTGGCAAGCTACGGCCAACGGCGCTGACGATGCCTTGGGTCACAGTATGGTCGAAGCCGAATGGCGAACCGATCGCTACGACCCACTGACCGGCTTTCAGATCCTGGGATTTGCCGAGCTTCAACACGGGCAGGTCCTTGCCTTCGATTTTCAGCAGGGCCACGTCAGAGCGCGGGTCGGTGCCGATCAGCTTGGCTTTCATTTCACTGCGATCCGCCAGACGAACGAGGATTTCGTCAGCATCGGCAATCACGTGATTATTGGTCAGGATGTAGCCATCGGGCGAGATGATGAAGCCCGAACCCAGCGACTGCGCTTCGCGCTGGCGATCACCGCGCGGCGAACGCGGCTGCGGTGGCATGCCTCGCTCGAAGAACTCGCGCAGCATCGGCGGCAAGCCTTCCAGATCAGGCATCTGCTGGTTCACTTTGCGATCCGGCAGTTTTTGCGTGGTACTGATGTTCACCACCGCAGGCGAGGCCTGTTCGACCAACTGGGTGAAATCCGGCAGATTGACCGGACTGGCCGCTTCAGCCGCATTGACGGCCGGGACAGCCTGACCGAGCACCAGCACGGCAGTGATGATGGAGAGATAAGACTTCAAACTTGGTATCGACATACAGCTCCCATTACGACGAGCAGGGTTAAGCGATATGGAGCAAGGAACACCGGAAACCACAGGCCGGCATTTTTGTTCCGGGAACAACAAACAAGGCCAGAGCCGAGAGGCTCTGACCTATAAAAAATTTTCGGATTATTTGCAAATGAAAATGCTCAGCAAACATTTCATGTCTCGAACACGAAGCGGAAACTGCTGAAATCAGCTCACTGCTTGCTGGTTGCAGCGCCATCATTGCGTATCGACAAGGCAATCCGCTCGGCAGTACCGATTGGAATTTCGCCGACCACCGTCACCATCATCTCACCCTGTGGCGTCGTCAGACGGCGAGATACGGCAACCGTAGGACCCAGCTGAGTCCGGGTATCCGTGACCACGGCTCCGTTCAGCGGTTCCAGAAAGACCGAGAAACGCGCCAGACCATCGTCATACAGCAAGCTGTTGACCTGGGTTTTGGTGTCCGGATCCCTGTGCGAAGAACTGCTGGTGAGTTCGAAACCAGGTGGCAACCAGTCAGATCGCCAGACCTGTGCGGTCTTGACGGCAGAAGCCTTGTCACTGTCGAGGTTGACAGGTTTGCAGTCGGAGGCGGCCTGAAGATCCTTGTCGGATGGAACCTCGGCAGTTTCCAGTCGTGTGAACTGGAACCGTTCAAGTAACTGCCCCTTGTCGTTGAGCAGCAACGACTTGAGTGGCAACCCCGTTTCCTTGTCCAGGTGCAGTTCGAACCCGTAGCGATACTGATCTCGTGGCGTCAGCGATACGATGACCGCGTCACGCCCGGCCACACGCGACTTGCCGATCACGGCAAGCTCATACCAATTCTTCAGCTTCTGAGGATCGAGAGGACGAGCGGCAGAGTTTGGAGAATCTCCCAGCCCCGCAATCAGGGTACCGCTGACACATTGAGTATGCCCATCAATGCGCACGACTTCCTGCGCCGAACCGTCAAGCTGGAGCAACCGCTCGCGAACCTGCCCGTTCTGGACACGATGCCAGATGCTGTGAGTAGAGAAGCTACCGTTACGCTCGTAAACGAATGTGCCGTGAAAGCTTTGCTGCTGCTCGGCCTGGCCCAGGCGGGTCAGCCAATCCTGGGCCTCATCGGCGTGGGCTGGAACAATGAACCAGCCACTGAGCAGAAGCGAAAGTAGAGGTATGGCGCGCATGATCCTCCTTAACGGTTTTCCAGACTGGCTGCCCGTGCATAAGGCAGTGCGCTTTCAGTACCTTTCAGCGCAGCTTGCTGAGCATGTTGACGCAGGTAACCCGGCAAACGCTGATCGTGCCAGCCTGGCTGGCCTTGCAGCACGCCATTGGCCATAGGACCAGTGGCTTCAGAACTCTCATTGTAGCCTGCCAGTACCGCCGGCCCTTTGACCTGAGGAGTAGCCAACACTGGCTGATTGGACTGCTGCGCCAGTTCAACACCTGCGATTTCGTCCTGGTTGTACAGGCGGACACCTGCCAGAACGGCAACGGTTACCGACGCTGCAACGGCCAGACGTCCAAGGCTGCGCCATGGTCCGCGAGAGACCTTGGCAGGGGTGGCTTCGTCTTCCAGTGCAGCAGAAACCGCCGCAGCGAGATCCAGGCGTGGAAGCAGCAGATCCTTGTGCATGGCTGCCCGAGCGATCTGGTAACGAGCCCAGGTTTCGCGTGTTTCAACATCATCCAGTGCGTTGAGCACTCGACGCAATTCCAGTTCGTCCGCTTCGTTATCCATCACTGCGGACAGCGATTCCTGCAGGGCTTCCCGACTCATGGCGTTCCTCTCTTGGCTGTCGCCGCTGTCTTTAGTTTTCCTGCAACAACGGCTGCAGGGCTTTATCGATGGCCTCCCGGGCGCGGAAAATCCGGGAGCGCACGGTACCAACCGGACATTGCATGACGCTCGCGATGTCCTCGTAACTCAGACCATCGAATTCACGCAAAGTTAAAGCCGTGCGCAAATCCTCTGGCAGTTGCTGAATGGTTCGATGGACGGTGCCTTCGATCTCATCCCGCAGCAATGCACGTTCTGGAGATTCGAGATCTTTCAGGCCGTGATCGCCGTCATAGAACTCTGCATCTTCGGAGCTGACATCGCTATCCGGCGGCCGGCGGCCGCGTGAAACCAGATAGTTTTTCGCCGTGTTGATGGCGATACGGTACAGCCACGTATAAAAGGCACTGTCTCCGCGAAAGTTTCCAAGCGCTCGATACGCCTTGATAAAGGCTTCCTGCGCAACGTCCTGGGCTTCATGGGTGTCGTGCACGAAACGCACGATCAACCCGAGAATTTTGTGTTGATACTTCAACACGAGCAGATCGAAAGCTCGCTTGTCGCCACGCTGAACGCGCTCGACCAGCTGCTGATCCTCTTCCTGGGTTAGCATGAACACTCCTCGATAAACTCAGAGGAGGCTTGCATGACCAAACGACCGGACTTGCAAACATAGACTCGGGCTTTTCGCAAAAGTTCTCCCCCTCCAAGCAAGTTTCCTGCGGGCTCTGATTTGGCACGCACGAAAAACGCAGCGCGGGATAAACCGGCTGCGCGAATAATCTTTTCATCGGCTCACCGGCGAGAATCCAACCGCAGATTCCGCGTTGAAGCCGACACTGTCCCTTGTCTCAGGCAACTGTCTATTGATCTTGAGCCTTTGGCAAAAGTTCCAAATATTTATAGCCGGGTAAAAGCGACATTGGGCAACCGAGGGCGGAAAAAGCGTGTTTCATCTGCGATACAGTCGCCTTTTCCGAAACCCATGAAAAAAAACTTCCGACAAAGCGTCGGTATTTTGTCGTCAGGATAGTTTCACAATGCCATACCGGCCCGGCTATTGTGCCGCTCCACCCCTCTATATACTAGTGGGCTGTGTGGCTGTCTCGACTCGCCCCTCCGCCTGTCTTGCGCCAACCCCGACCCGGGTCGCTTTGAGCGGAATCCTGAAATGAGCCAACAGTTTCAACACGATGTCCTGGTAATTGGCAGCGGCGCTGCCGGTTTGAGTCTCGCGCTGACCCTGCCCGGTCACTTGCGCATCGCGGTACTGAGCAAAGGCGATCTCGCCAACGGTTCGACCTATTGGGCCCAGGGTGGCGTCGCGGCCGTGCTTGACGACACCGACACCGTCGAATCCCACGTCGACGACACGCTCAATGCCGGCGGCGGTTTGTGCCATGAAGATGCGGTACGTTTCACTGTCGAGCACAGCAAGGAAGCGATCCAGTGGCTGATCGACCAAGGCGTGCCGTTCACCCGTGATGAACAATCCGGGACTGAAGACGGCGGATTCGAATTCCATCTCACCCGCGAAGGCGGCCACAGCCATCGCCGCATCATCCATGCCGCCGATGCCACCGGCGCCGCGATTTTCACAACCTTGCTGGCCCAGGCCAGACAGCGTTCGAACATCGAACTGCTGGAGCAGCGAGTCGCGGTGGACCTGATCACCGAGCGCCGCCTCGGGCTGGACGGCGACCGCTGCCTCGGCGCCTACGTGCTCAATCGCAAGACCGGCGAAGTCGATACCTACGGCGCTCGATTCGTGATTCTGGCTTCCGGCGGTGCCGCCAAGGTCTACCTCTATACCAGCAACCCTGACGGCGCCTGCGGTGATGGCATCGCCATGGCCTGGCGCTCGGGTTGCCGCGTGGCGAACCTGGAATTCAATCAGTTCCACCCCACTTGCCTGTATCACCCGCAGGCCAAGAGTTTCCTGATCACCGAAGCCCTGCGCGGGGAAGGCGCACATTTGAAGCTGCCGAACGGCGAACGCTTCATGCAGCGCTTCGACCCACGCGCCGAACTGGCGCCACGGGACATCGTCGCTCGCGCCATCGACCATGAAATGAAGCGTCTGGGTGTCGACTGCGTCTACCTCGACATCAGCCACAAACCCGAAGCATTCATCAAAACGCACTTCCCGACGGTTTACGAGCGCTGCCTCGGATTCGGCATCGATATCACCAAGCAACCGATCCCGGTCGTGCCGGCGGCGCACTACACCTGCGGCGGCGTTATGGTTGACCAGCAAGGCCGCACCGACGTGCCTGGTCTGTACGCCATCGGCGAAACCAGCTTCACCGGCCTGCACGGTGCCAATCGCATGGCCAGCAACTCACTGCTGGAGTGCTTCGTCTATGCCCGCTCTGCCGCCACGGACATTCTCGAGCAATTGTCCGACGTCGCCATCCCGCGCGCCCTGCCCGCCTGGGATGCGAGCCAGGTGACCGATTCCGACGAAGACGTGATCATCGCGCACAACTGGGACGAGTTGCGGCGCTTCATGTGGGACTACGTCGGTATCGTGCGCACCAACAAACGCCTGCAGCGCGCACAGCACCGCGTGCGTCTGCTGCTGGACGAGATCGACGAGTTCTACAGCAACTATAAAGTCAGCCGCGACCTGATCGAATTGCGCAACCTGGCGCAAGTGGCGGAACTGATGATCCGCTCGGCCATGGAGCGCAAGGAAAGTCGTGGCCTGCATTACACCCTCGACTACCCGGACCTGCTGCCCGAAGCCCTCGATACTATTCTGGTGCCGCCCACCTACGCCGGCTGAACTTGAGCCGCACCCGCAGGCGTCGGTGCAAATCCGCCGCCTGCGCATCCCGGGGTACACAGATCGATCTGACCCAACGTTCACCGCGCAATCGAAAGCGCAACACCACAATCAACGGCAATGCCAGGCTGTCCGGACGCAACTGCACCGCCTGCCAGCCATCGGCCTGATTCCACAACTGCCAGCCATCGGCATCACGACGCAATCGGCAGAAAGCTTTGGGATGACTCAGCAGAATCTGACGGGGCAATACCCACACAGCATGGATCAGACAGGCGACCGCCCCGAGCAGGCTGGCCCAGAAAGGCAGGACAAGCAGAAACAGAGCGCACAGGGCCAACGCCTGGGCCAGGAGATACGCCGCCAGCAACTGCCGTGAGGCATGCCAGCGGCATTCAAACGTATTACTTGGGCTGGACACGATCCAGAATCATGCGAACCATGCGCTGCAGCTCAGGATCTTCAGACTCGCTGCGTTCCATGAACCAGCCGAACATGTCCTGATCCTCGCATTCCAGCAGGCGGACATACAGCGCGCGATCCACCTCGTTCAGATTCGAGTAGACCTCTTTCACAAACGGCACCAGCAACACGTCAAGCTCGAGCATGCCGCGGCGGCTGTGCCAAAAGAGGCGATTCAGTTCAACTTGTTCGACCATGGAGCGCTCCTCAAATAGGCCGCAAGTATACAGGCCAGAGGCGGGCCGAACAGTCGGCTTTGGTCGGGCGCCACCGATCCTTTATGAACTACCCATTTCAACACCACCCCCTTATGATGTGCCCCAGTCTATTTACCCTGCGATGACCCATGGCCGATTCTGCTTTTTTCTGCACCCTCTCTCATGAAGGCGTTCTCGCGGTTCGCGGCGCGGACGCCGGCAAATTCCTGCAAGGCCAGTTGACCTGCAATATCAATTACCTGAGTGATGACCGGGCCAGCCTTGGTGCCCGCTGCACGCAGAAAGGCCGGATGCAGTCGAGTTTCCGCATCGTGCTTGAAGGCGACGGCGTGCTGCTGGCCATGGCCGGCGAGCTGCTGGAGCCACAACTGGCGGACCTGAAAAAGTACGCGGTGTTCTCCAAATCGAAACTGACCGACGAAAGCGAGTCATGGGTGCGCTTCGGTCTGGAGCATGGGGATGCAGCCCTGAGCAGCCTGGGTCTGGAACTGTCGGCGGACACCGACAGCGTGGTTCGCCACGAAGGGTTGATCGCGATTCGCGTCTCCCCCGACCGTGCCGAACTCTGGGCGCCAGCCGATCAGGCCGACGCCATCAAAGGCAAGCTGTCTGCGCAATTGACCGAAGCCGAACTCAATCAATGGCTGCTGGGCCAGATCCGTGCCGGTATCGGCCAGGTCATGCCGGGCACCCGCGAACTGTTCATTCCGCAGATGCTCAATCTGCAAGCGGTCGGCGGCGTGAGCTTCAAGAAAGGTTGCTACACCGGGCAAGAGATCGTTGCGCGCATGCAGTACCTGGGCAAGCTCAAGCGTCGCCTGTACCGCGTGCAACTGGACGCCAGCGAGTTGCCGGAGCCCGGCACCCCGCTGTTCGCTCCGAGCCACGGCAGTTCCATCGGCGAAGTGGTGCTGGCCGCCCGCGCCGAAAAGAATATTGAACTGCTGGCCGTGTTGCAGGCCGAAGCTGCCGAAGCGGGCGATTTGCATCTGGGTACGGTCGAAGGGCCGGCGCTGCACTTGCTCGACCTGCCTTACGAACTGGATCGCGACCGCGAAATCCAGCGTTGATCGCAGCATTTGTTGCAACACCCTAGAGAAATGACATGAGTGAGCTGGCGGATAAGGTCCAACAGGATTTGGTTGAGGCCATCGATAACGATGACCTGGTTCTGCCAACGTTACCGGAAGTGGCCCTGCAGATTCGCAAGGCCGCCGAAGACCCGGACATCAGCGTCAGCGACCTGAGCAAAGTCATCGGCCGTGACACGGCGCTCTCGGCACGGCTGATCAAAGTGGTCAACAGTCCCTTGCTGCGCGCCACGCAGGAAGTCACCGACCTGCATACCGCGATCACCCGGCTGGGCGTCAACTACAGCAGCAACCTGGCGATCGGTCTGGTGATGGAGCAGATCTTCCACGCACGCTCCGAGGTGGTGGAACAGAAAATGCGCGAAGTCTGGCGCAAGAGCCTGGAGATCGCCGGCGTCAGCTACGCATTGTGCCGCCGCTATACCCAGCTCAAGCCGGATCAGGCTGCATTGGGCGGGCTGGTGCACCAGATCGGCGTGCTGCCGATCCTGACCTACGCCGAAGACCATTACGAACTGCTGTCCGACCCCGTCAGCCTCAATCATGTGATCGATCACATTCATCCGCTGATCGGCGACAAGTTGCTGCGGGTCTGGGAATTCCCGGAGCGCCTCGTGGAGTTGCCGGGGCTGTATCAGGATCTGAAACGCGAATCGCCACAGGTCGATTATGTGGATCTGGTGCAAGTGGCCAGCCTGTATTGCCACAAAGACACCGATCATCCCCTCGCCCGGATCGACCCGCTCAGTGTTCCGGCCTTTCGCAAGCTCGGGATAGACATCGACAACAAGGCGTTGTGCGAAGATCTGGAAGAATCGCGCTCGATGTTCTACTGAGTCTCAGCCTGCGATAAAACTCACCCGCACCTTCAACCCCACGGGCTCGCCATCGTGCAGGGTAATCTGCGCCAGATGGGCGCGACAGATCTCCCCGACGATCGCCAGACCCAGCCCGGAGCCGGCAACCTGCTGGTTGCGCCGGTAGAAGCGCTCGAATACCCGGTCACGCTCATCCTGAGGAATACCCGGGCCGTCGTCTTCGACTTCAAGCACGGCCGGCGACAGCACCCGCAAGATCACGTTGCCGCCCGATGGCGTGTGCGCCAGAGCGTTGTCCACCAGATTGCTCAGCAGTTCGTTGAGCAACGTCGGCTCGCCGCGCAGCCAGACCGGCTCATCCGCTTCCAGCGCCAAAGCCACACCGCGCGCATGAGCCAGAGGCGCCATGGCCATGCCCAGTTCCCGGGCCAACTGGCTCAGATCCAGCAACTGCGCGCCGCCCTCGGCAATCGCCCGGGCACCGTTTTCCACCCGCGCCAGCGACAGCAACTGGTTGGCCAGATGGGTCAGACGATCGGTGCTTTGTGCCGAAGATTCCAGTGTCTCGCGCCAGATTTGCGGCTCGCCGGAACGCAGCCCCAATTCAAGACGGGCCTTGAGCGCTGCCAGTGGCGTGCGCAGTTCGTGGGCGGCATCGGCGATGAATTGCGCCTGTCGTTCGAACTGCCCGCGCAAGCGTTCGGTAAAGTGATTGAGCGCCCGCACCAGCGGCCACAATTCGTGCTGCACCTCCACCAGCGGCAAGGGCCGCAGATCGTCGGGCTGACGCTCCTCGACCGCCGTGCGCAAACGCTCGATCGGTCGCAATGCCGCGCTGACCGCAAACCACACCAGCAACAATGCGCCAATTGCCAGCATGCCCAGCCGCAACAAGGTATCGGCCGCCAGACTGCGGGCCATGCTGACACGCGCTTCGTCGGTTTCGGCGACACGGATTTCCGCCATGCCGTTCATGTTCGGTTCGGTCACCGCTTTCAACAGGCTGACCACACGCACGTTCTGGCCCTGATAGGTGGCGTTGTAAAAACGCGCGAGCGCCGGATAGCTGTCGGTTCTCGGCGTTCCCGGCGGCGGGCCGGGCAGGTTTTCGTAACCGGAAATCAACTTCTGATGGATGTCGTTGACCTGGTAATAGATGCGCCCGGCGCTGTCGTAGGCGAAGGTGTCGAGGGCTACATAAGGCACGTCGGCACTGAGACTGCCGTCCCGCTGCGAAAGGCCGGCGGCGATGGTCCGCGCCGACGCCAGAAGTGTGCGGTCGTAAGCGGTGTCGGCGGCTTCGCGACCGTTCCAGTAAGCGCTCAATCCGCTGGCCAGCATCAATACCACCAACAACAGCGCGAGGTTCCACAGTAACCGCCAGCGCAGGCTGCTGGGCTTATGCATCGCGGCTTTCCAGCAGATAACCCAGGCCCCGGAAGGTCACGATGGCCACTGCATGACCGTCGAGCTTCTTGCGCAAGCGGTGCACGTAGATTTCGATGGCATCGGGGCTGGCCTCCTCGTCGAGACCGAACACTTGCGAAGCCAGTTGCTCCTTGCTCATCACCCGGCCGGGACGGGCGATCAGCGCTTCGAGCACCGCCTGTTCGCGGGAGGTCAGGGTTAACAGTTCTTCACCGAGGGTGAAGCGTCGGGTCTCCAGGTCATAGGCCAGCACACCACACCGCTGCAGGCGTTCGCCGCCCAGCACACTGCGGCGCAGCAAGGCTTTGACCCGAGCCTCGAGTTCGGTCAGCTCAAAAGGTTTGGCCAGATAATCGTCAGCCCCCAGATTTAGCCCGTGGACCCGATCCTTGACGTCGCTGCGAGCCGTCAGCATCAGCACCGGCAGGTTCTTGCCCCGGGCCCGCAGACGCGCCAGCACTTCAAATCCGTCCATGCGCGGCAGGCCGACATCAAGGATCGCCATCGCGTACTCCTCGCTGCCCAGCGCCAGGTCGGCAGCCACGCCATCGTGCAACACGTCCACGGTCAGACCGGTGCTCTTGAGCGCCTGGGCAACGCTTTCGGCCAGTTGCAGATGGTCTTCGACGAGCAGAACACGCATGGAGCTTTACCTCATTCAGGGATGGCCGACGCCATTCTTTGCCGCGGAGTTTACAGCCGCAACCGCCGCTGTGAAGCCCGAAATCCGGGAAAGTCAGCTGAAAGGTTAGCGAAAGGTTAGCCCGTTAGAGTCGGGCCACGGACAGTTCCGACTGCCGTCGCTGATGCCACACAGCGATACGAAAAACGCCTCGAAGCGTTTTCGACCAATAAGAACAATAAACGGAGTACACCTCGCATGCCGTCCTTGCAGACCAAGGCTCTTAAGCCTGTTCGTCCTTCCCGTTTCAGCCCCGCCGCCCTTGCCGGTGCAGCCGCCCTCGCCGGTTTCGCACCGATGAGCTACGCCGATTTCATCGAAGACAGTTCCGCCACCTTCGAAACCCGCAACATGTATTTCAACCGCGACTTTCGCGATGGCACCAGCGCCCAGCAGTCCAAGCGCGACGAGTGGGCACAGGGGTTCATGCTCAACCTGCAATCGGGCTACACCGACGGCACCGTGGGGTTTGGTGTCGATGCACTGGGGATGTTGGGGGTCAAGCTCGATTCGAGCCCGGACCGCACCGGCACCGGCCTGCTGCCGACCCACGATGACGGTCGCGCGGCGGACGAGTACTCCAAACTCGGCCTGACCGGCAAGGTGAAGATCTCCGCCACCGAATTGAAGATCGGCAGCCTGATTCCGGAACTGCCGATCCTCAAGCCGAACGACGGGCGCATCCTGCCGCAGACCTTCGAAGGCGGTTTGCTGACCTCCAAAGAGATCAAGAACCTGACCTTCACCGGTGGACGTCTGGAGAAAGCCAAGGACCGCGACAGCACCGATTTCGAGGACATTGCCCTCAACAACAAGAACGGCCGTTTCGCCGGCACCGTCGCCGGCAGGCACTTCGACTTTGCCGGCGTGGACTACAAGTTCACCGACAAGATCACCGGCAGCTACCACTTCGCCCAACTCGACGACGTCTATAACCAGCACTTCTTCGGACTGGTCGCTTCGCGGCCGATGGGACCGGGCACCTTCGCCACCGACCTGCGTTTTGCCGTCAGTGACGATCAGGGCGCAGCCCGTGGCGGCGAGATCGACAACCGTTCCCTCAACGGTCTGGTCAGTTATGCCCTGAGCGGCCACAAGTTCACCGCCGGCTATCAGCACATGTCCGGCGACAGCGCCTTCCCCTATGTCGATGGCAGCGACCCGTACCTGGTCAACTTCGTGCAGATCAACGACTTCGCCGGCGCCGAAGAACGCTCCTGGCAGGCCCGTTACGACTTCGACTTCGCCAGACTCGGCATCCCCGGCCTGAGCTTCATGAGCCGCTACCTGAGCGGTGACAACATCAAGCTCAAGAACGGCGATGAAGGCAAGGAGTGGGAGCGCAACACCGAGATCAAATATGTAGTACAAAGCGGCGCCCTGAAGGACGTTGCCGTGCGTTTGCGTAATGCCACTTACCGTTCCAACTACTCCGCTCGCGATGCCGATGAAGTGCGTCTGCTGGTGAGCTATAGCGTTGCCCTTTGGTAATTCAGTACGTCCATAACAACAACTCCCAAGGAGACTTAGATGAACTTATCACTGCGTAAAGTTGCTCTGGCCGCTGGCGTCATGCTGTTCGCCGGCCAACTGATGGCCGAACCCAAGCGCCCGGAATGCATCGCCCCGGCCTCCCCCGGCGGCGGTTTCGACCTGACCTGCAAACTGGCGCAAAGCGCGCTGGTCAACGAAAAGCTGCTGACCAAACCAATGCGCGTGACCTACATGCCCGGCGGTGTCGGTGCTGTTGCGTACAACGCCGTCGTGGCTCAGCGCCCGGCGGACGCCGGTACGCTGGTGGCCTGGTCCAGCGGTTCGCTGTTAAACCTGGCGCAAGGCAAGTTCGGCCGTTTCGATGAAACCAACGTACGCTGGCTGGCGGCGGTCGGCACCAGCTACGGTGCCATCGCAGTGAAAAGCGATTCGCCCTACAAGACCCTGGATGATCTCGTTCAGGCACTGAAGAAAGATCCGAGTGCCGTAGTCATCGGCTCCGGCGGCACTGTCGGCAGCCAGGACTGGATGCAGACTGCACTGATCGCCAAAGCTGCCGGGATCAACCCACGCGACCTGCGTTACGTTGCCCTCGAAGGTGGCGGTGAGATCGCCACCGCCCTGCTCGGCGGCCACATCCAGGTCGGCAGCACCGACATCTCCGACTCCATGCCGCACATCCAGAGCGGTGACATGCGCCTGCTGGCCGTGTTCGCTGAAAACCGTCTGGACGAGCCGGAAATGAAAGACATCCCTACCGCTCGCGAGCAAGGCTACGACATCGTCTGGCCGGTTGTGCGCGGCTTCTACCTCGGGCCAAAAGTCAGCGATGAAGACTACGCCTGGTGGAAAGGTGCCTTCGACAAACTGCTGGCTTCCGAAGAGTTCGCCAAGCTGCGCGATCAGCGTGAACTGTTCCCGTTCGCCATGACCGGCCCGGAGCTGGACACCTACGTGAAGAAGCAAGTCGCGGATTACAAAGTGCTGGCCAAAGAGTTCGGCCTGATCCAGTGATCGTCTCTGTCTAGCGGCCGTGGCCTCGCGCATCGAGGTCGTGGCCCAGGAGTTCCTCATGCTGATTCAACGCATTTTTGCCTCGGTGTTACTGCTGGCCTGTGCCGGCCTGGCACTGATGGCGTGGCCCTATCAGGCTGCGTTTTCCTACGAGCCGGTCGGCCCGCGGGCGTTTCCTCTGCTGATGCTCGGCCTGATGAGCCTGGCGCTGCTGTACATGGTGTTTCGCCCGGCGCCGATCAAACACAGTGAAGACGAGCCGCCGCTGGACCGCGAAACCCTGACCAAGATCGGCATCTGCGTGCTGTTGCTGCTGGTGTTCGCCGGTCTGTTCGAGCCGCTGGGCTTCATCCTCAGCAGTTGCCTGATCGGCGTCCCGATGGCGCGCCTGTACGGCGGCCGATGGTTACCCAGCATCGTGGTGACCACGCTGATGGCCATCGGTCTGTACCTGCTGTTCGACCGTCTGATGGACGTACCGCTGCCCCTCGGCCTGCTCGACGTTCTGGAGAACTGATATGGATACGCTCGGATATTTGGGACAGGGCTTCGGCGTCGCGCTGAGCCCGTACAACCTGGTCACGGCGCTGACCGGTACGCTGATCGGCACCGTGGTCGGCCTGCTGCCGGGCCTGGGACCGATCAACGGTGTGGCACTGCTGATACCCATCGCTTTCGCCCTGGGCCTGCCGCCGGAGTCGGCGCTGATCCTGTTGGCGGCGGTGTACCTGGGCTGCGAATACGGCGGCCGGATCAGTTCGATCCTGCTGAACATTCCCGGCGAAGCCTCCACCGTGATGACCACTCTGGACGGCTACCCGATGGCCCGCCAGGGTCTGGCCGGGGTCGCGCTGTCGCTGTCGGCGTGGAGCTCGTTCATCGGTGCGTTCATCGCCACCTGCGGCATGGTGCTGTTCGCCCCGCTGCTGGCGAAATGGGCGATTGCCTTCGGGCCGGCGGAATACTTCGTCCTGATGGTGTTCGCGATTGTCTGCCTGGGCGGCATGGCCGGTGACCGACCACTGAAGACGTTCATTGCGGCGTTGATCGGTCTGTTCCTGTCCAGCGTCGGCATCGACGCCAACAGCGGCGTGTATCGTTTTACCGGCGACAACATTCACCTGACCGACGGCATTCAGTTCGTGGTGCTGGTACTGGGCCTGTTCTCGATCAGCGAAATCCTTCTGCTGCTGGAGAAAACCCATCGCGGCCAGGAAGCGGTGAAAGCCACCGGGCGGATGATGTTCAACTTCAAGGAAGCGGCGTCGGTGTTCGTGGTGAACATCCGTTGCGGCCTGCTCGGTTTCATCATGGGCGTATTGCCGGGCGCCGGCGCGACGCTGGCCAGTGCCGTGGCCTACATGACCGAGAAACGCATCGCCGGTGCCAGCGGCAAGTTTGGTCAGGGCGACGCCCGCGGCCTCGCTGCGCCGGAAACCGCGATCGGTGCCTCCGCCTGCGGCGCGCTGGTGCCGATGCTCACCCTCGGCGTACCGGGTTCCGGCACCACGGCGGTGATGATCGGCGCTCTGTCGCTGTACAACATCACCCCCGGCCCGCTGCTGTTCCAGCAACAGCCGGACATCGTCTGGGGCCTGATCGCCTCGCTGTTCATCGCCAACATCATGCTGGTGATCCTGAACATCCCGATGATCCGCATCTTCACCCGCATCCTCGCCGTGCCGAACTGGGCCCTGGTGCCGGTGATCGCGATCATTACCGGGATCGGCGTGTACGCCGTGCACGCGACCACCTTCGACCTGTTCCTGATGGTCGGCATCGGCATCTTCGGCTACATCCTGCGCAAACTGGACTTCCCGCTGTCGCCAGTTTTGCTGGGGTTCATCCTCGGCGGCCTGATGGAGCAGAACCTGCGCCGCGCACTGTCGATCTCCAACGGTGCCCTGGAAATCCTCTGGTCGAGTCCGATCACCTTCGGCGTCTGGGTGCTGACCGCGATCATGTTGCTGATGCCGCTGCTGCGCATCTGGCGCAAACGCTCGGCTGCGCAACGCGCCATTGCCGATGTTTGATCGGTCTTCCCTCAAATCCTGGTGGGGAACCCCGCTGGTCGGTCTGCTTGGCGGTTACATCGCCAGCCAGATCGGCTGGCCGCTACCGTGGATGGTCGGCTCGTTGCTGGCGATCATCCTGGTGCGCTGCCTGACTCCGTGGCAATTGGCCGAAATCCCTGGCGGCCGCAAATGCGGCCAGTGGATCGTCGGGATCGGTATCGGGTTGCACTTCACCCCGCTGGTGATGGAGCAGGTGCTCAGCCACTTCGGCTTGATCTTCTTCGGCGCGCTGGTCACCAGCCTCTCGGCGGTGGTCGGCGTGTGGCTGATGCGCCGCACCGGCGAGGATCGCGCCACGGCGTTTTTCTCCAGCATGCCCGGCGGCTCCGGTGAGATGGTCAACCTCGGCGCACGCAACGGCGCGATGCTCAGCCATGTCGCGGCCGGGCAGAGTTTGCGGGTGCTGGTAGTGGTGTTGTGCGTTCCGGCGGCGTTCAAGTATCTGCTGGGCGATGGCGCCCCGACTTCTCACGCCGGCAGCGTCGATTGGCGCTGGCTGGCGATTCTTTTTCCGGCGGGCGGCCTGCTCGCCTGGCTCTGGCAACGTCTGCGTCAACCCAATCCGTGGCTGTTCGGCCCGCTGCTGGTCAGCGCGGCAGTGAGCATCGGCTGGGATCTGCACATCGGTTTGCCCAATGGCGGCAGCCAGATCGGCCAATGGCTGATCGGCAGCGGGCTGGGTTGTCACTTCAACCGGCAGTTCTTCCGCCGGGCGCCCTCGTTTATGGGACGCACGTTGATCGGCACGGCGCTGACCATGTTGATCGCGACGTTGGCGGCGTTGGGACTGAGTGCAATGACGCATCTGGATCTGCGTTCGCTGACCCTGGGCATGATGCCCGGCGGGATCGCCGAGATGAGCCTGACGGCGGAAACCCTGCAATTGTCAGTGCCGCTGGTGACGGCGATGCAGGTGATGCGGCTGTTGTTCGTGCTGTTTCTGGCGGAACCGTTGTTCAAGTATTGGAATAGAAACGGGGAATGCCCGTAAATCATGTAGACGCCCAATACGCTTCAAGAACGGAAGAGCATGCCTCGAAGCGTATTCTTGGCCCAATCAGGAAATATCGAGTTTCCCCATCATCACTTCTACCGTTTTACCAGCCGAGCCGATGCGAGCTTTAAATTCAAAATCCGAGGCTTGATAACGCCTACCTTCGGCGACTCCAGTGAACGTGATCTTTCCCTCAAGCGCTCGGAAGTATTCTTGCTCACCACCGCCACCACTGTCATCAACGTAATAGCGAACGCCGATACCGCCGGGCCCGAGAGCGTGCTCGCCAATCGCGAGACCTGGTGGTAACTCAAAAATAATCGACGTGAAGAAGTCAGAAATAGCGACCCTACCACCTGCGGCGTAATAGACGCCGTCATTGTGGAGAAAAACATCTTTAGTGTCGATTACGCTCAGAGGGTTGGTTGGATCAAACCGCGTAGTTCTTGCAAAAAGACTTCCCAATGCCTTCGGAAAGGACTTTACATCATTGATGTTCAAATCATTCATGACGTTCTCCCGCTCCATTGTTTACCAGCACAGTCGCCTGTGACGCCGACTGCACAACTAAACATGGGTTTCACCTTTATATCTACTGTCAGAAATAACAGGTAGATGAAGCAATCCGACGGGCGGCTCTCACCACCCGAGAGACTTCAGAAGAGTATTTAAACAACCGACGGCAGGCGCCACTCGATCGGCGCTTCGCCGTTCTGCTCCAGGAACTTGTTGGTGCGGCTGAAATGCCCGCAGCCGAGGAACCCGCGATAGGCCGACAGCGGCGACGGGTGCACCGACGTCAGCACCAGATGCTTGGTGGCGTCGATCAGCTTCTGCTTGCTCTGGGCATGGGAGCCCCAGAGCATGAACACCAGATGCGGCTGGCGCTGGCTGACCACCTCGATGATCCGGTCCGTAAAAAACTGCCAGCCCTTGTCCTTGTGCGCATTGGCGTTGGCGCGCTCGACGGTCATGGTGGTGTTGAGCATCAACACACCCTGATCAGCCCAGCTCTGCAGATAGCCATGGTTGGGGATGTCGATGTTCAGGTCGCGCTTCAACTCTTTATAGATGTTGACCAGCGACGGCGGCGCCGGCACGCCCGGTTGCACCGAGAAGCACAAGCCGTGGGCCTGACCCGGGCCGTGGTACGGGTCCTGGCCGAGGATGACCACTTTTACCTTGTCCAGCGGCGTCGAATTCAACGCGTTGAAGATCATCGGGCCTGGCGGATAGATTTCCTTGCCGGCCGCCCGCTCCTGCTGCAGAAAAGTGCGCAACTCTGCCATGTAGGGCTGGTCGAACTCAGCACGCAGTGCCTCCTTCCAGCTCGGTTCGAGTTTGATACGGTCGTCAGCAGTCATGGTTACATCCGGCAAAAACAATTGGGGCGAACCCTAGGAAAGCCGACCACGCTTGTCAATTGATCTGACGCAGATCCGGCACTTTCCCACGCAGCGGTCATACTGATCGTTCAAATTCCCGATCGAGGTCACGATGAATCTGCACTTCGAAGAACTGACCGGCACCGACGGCGCGCGCATCGGCGTGGCCACTCTGGATGCCGAAAAGTCGCTCAATGCGCTGTCCCTGCCGATGATCCACGCCCTGAGCGACAAACTGAACGCCTGGGCCAAGGATCCGCAAATCGTCTGCGTGCTGCTGCGCGGCAACGGCGCCAAGGCCTTCTGTGCCGGCGGCGAGGTGCGCAGTCTGGTAGAAGCCTGCCGCGCCCATCCCGGCGAAGTGCCGCCGCTGGCTGCGCAGTTTTTCAGCGCGGAATATCGTCTGGATTACAGCCTGCACACTTACCCGAAACCGTTGATCTGCTGGGGCCATGGCTATGTGCTTGGTGGCGGCATGGGCCTGCTGCAAGGCGCGAGCATCCGGATCGTCACGCCGAGCAGTCGTCTGGCGATGCCGGAAATCAGCATCGGCCTGTACCCGGATGTCGGCGCCAGCTGGTTTCTGTCACGACTGCCGGGCAAGCTCGGCTTGTTCCTCGGTTTGACTGGCGCGCACATGAACGGCCGCGATGCGATCGATCTGGACCTGGCCGACCGCTTCCTGCTCGACGAACAGCAACAGGAACTGATCGACGGTTTGTTGCAGTTGAACTGGCAGGAACAGACCGCCATGCAACTCAACAGCCTGCTCAAGGCGTTGCAGCAGGAAGCCGTGGCACAAATACCTGAGGCGCAATGGCTGCCGCGTCGGCAGCAGATCGATGAATGGCTGGATGTCAGCGATGTGACCTGCGCCTGGAAAGCCATCAGCCTGCATCGCGACAGCAGCGATCTGTTGATTGCCCGTGCGGCGAAAACCATGAGTGAAGGCTCGCCACTGACGGCGCATCTGGTCTGGGAACAGATCGTCCGCGCCCGCCACTTGTCGCTGGCCGAAGTCTTTCAGATGGAATACACCCTGAGCCTCAATTGCTGCCGACATCCGGAGTTCAGCGAAGGGGTCCGGGCGCGGCTGATCGACAAGGATCACAAACCGCACTGGCACTGGCCGGACATCGCCCGGGTGCCGGACGCGGTGGTCGAGGCGCACTTTCACAAGGTGTGGGAGGGGCGGCATCCGTTGGCGGATCTGTCGCAATACTAAAACCGATCATTGCCCGCGATGGCAGTCTCTCGAGCTCTGTCGCGGGAAGTTTGAGCCAGTTGCGAAATCATCTGCGATCAAACATTCAACTCGTAAAACGCGATTATTTCCTTCATTGCCTGCAACGACTCTTCATCATTTCTCGACAAGATATCCTCTACATCCCGTAACGGAGGTAGAGGGTGCAAAAGCTCAGCGAGTTGATTCGCCGTGTAATTTTCAACAGCTCCCTCGTCTCCTTGAACGCTGATGAAGCTGATAGCGGCATCGCCTCCTGAAAAGTGTTCGGAGACACGAATCTTTGGAGACATGCCATAGCTGACTACGATGACGAGATCATCCCGTTCACGGTGGAACTTGAGTTGATCAATCGACAGTCCGACCTCCGAAAAGTCTATACCGTCAGTTCCGCCACCGGCATTGATTACCAGGTCTCGCCCAAGCCCATCATATTTATACACATCATTGCCCCCGCCACCGGACAAGGTGTCATTGCCCGGCCCACCGTAAAGCACGTCATCACCTGAGCCACCGCCAAGCAGATCATCTCCTTGCATCCCTCTTATTTCACCAGTGCCGCTGAGGGTGTCATTACCGCGACCGCCCACGAGCGGTAGAAAACGGTTGTCTCGAAAAGACTTGACCTGAGTAGCGTACTGAACGGTGATGCCATGATGATAAGTATCGGGGGCGATGCCTAAGCGGCTAACGACGTCTTTAAAATTGATGCTCGAGCCGTCAGCAAACCTCACCCGTTCAATTCCGGAACCACTGAGATCGTTCGGATTGGGCAAAACGATTCGTACTTTTTGAGTTCCGCCCCATTCGATATCGAGTGTGGTGTACAGCATCTGGGCCCGAGGCGGTTGACGATGAGCCCCACGTGGTGGGGTGGGTGACAGTTCAATATTTACCGCCTCAACCAACACAGCGCCCCAGGTTAGTTTCAACTTATCTGGTTTCGCCTCTTCCGGAAGAACGACGGTATCAATATCAAGCCCCCCAAACTCTTCATGCCACCCAGAGGCTCCAACCTCGGGGCGCAAAAAAACAGGGTTAAGCACGTCGGCAATAATGGTGGTTGCGCCATCATGCGCTTCAACTATGTAAGTGTCGGGACCGTTTTCGCCGTAAAGCCAATCTTCTCCCGGCCCACTGATCAAATAATCGGCACCCGCGGAGCCGAGCAGTGTGTCGTTGCCTGCGCCAGCTGATAAAAATGCGCCTGGGATCCTGTCGTTCACCTCGCCGTACTCAAGCACCGAACCAGCATAGGTAACCACCAAGTCATCTCCTGCACCGCCATGAAAGAGATTTCCCACTTCGAGATTTACCCTGCCACCAGCGTCATTACCATGAACAACTTTATGCTTGATCGTTTGAGTAGTAGAACTCCAGCGAAACGCTTTACGAACAGTTTCATGACTTTCGAAACTGCCAGCGGGGTACACGTACCACCCCTGAATGGCGCCCGAATGATCGATATCTTCGACTACAGCATCGCCCAAATTGAACGAAAACCCCGAATAACTGGAGCCAGACGGATAATACTTTGGCTTTTGTGTTGGTAATTGCGCTGCTTCAGTTTTTACAAACTTGAATGTAGTTTTCGTTGCAGAGATTGACTGCCTTTCAGTCACCACGGCGTCAGCGGCAATCGCCCCCATCCACTCGGGTGTTCTGGAAAAGACTCCGGCTTCAACGTCCTCATGGATCAGTTCGGCGCTAATGGCATAGCCACTTTCGTCGGTAGCAATATGACTTCTAACCCAAACACCCTGATCGTTCAGTGCAAATCCTGATGCCTGCCGGGCCGCTGAGCGCTTTGTGTTCAGTTCCGAAAGAAAAAGGCTATCCCACCCGGTGTGACGACCCGTTTCACTGCCTTCCTTCTCAGTAGAAGGAGCTAAGTCATCGGGCTGTGTCTGGACGACTGCTACGCTCTCACTCTCAATGTCCTGCTTTTTTTCGGGATCGGGTACCGCAGCAAATGTCGCAGACGGATCCGTTACGTCTACCGATTGCACCGTTAATTTGATTACATCCTGGAAACTCAGGATCACACAATCGTTGAACCTGAACGTAGAACTTGCCCAATTTTCATGGTGACGAATCAGAAGCGCGTCACCAGTACCATTCGACAGCCGCAACGCTGTGCCCGCATCAAGATTGACGATCTCGGCCTGCAAGCTCTCAGCAGAAAATCCACCGCCAAAACTTACGACATTGTTGCCACCTGTATCGCTAACAACATCCACTCCATCGCCCACTCCGAAGTAGAAAACATCGTTACCCTGCATCCCTTCCAGATAATCGTTGCCGGCACCACCCTCAAACACGTTATCGCCAGGGCCGCCGCGCAAATAATCGACTCCCTCCCCGCCAACCAGCGTGTCGTTTCCGCCACCGCCCAGCAAAGTGTCGTTGCCTGAACCGCCGTCAAGATAATCGGCGCCATGTTCTGCTTCGGATGTTTGCTCGTAGTCCCCCATCAAAAAATCATCATCGGCACCGCCCAAAAGCGTATCGGCGCCCAAACCTCCCCAGAGCGTATCGTTTCCTGCATCACCTTGAATGTGGTCATCATTGGTTCCGCCCGCTTTCAAGCCAGGCTCATCACCATCCAGAGCATCTGCACCTGATCCGCCTACCAGTGTGTCGGAGCCACCCAATCCACGGAGTGTGTCGTCTCCCGTACTGCCATCAAGATAATCATCACCGTGATAACGAATCGGGTGTTCATGGTAATCACCGACCAATTCGTCATTCCCTCCGCCACCGAAAAGCGAATCACCGGCACCGCCGCCCCAAAGGGTGTCATTTCCCTCACCGCCATCCAGAAAATCACTTCCGAAAAAGTCTGCGGCATCACCCGAAACGCCTCGCAGCACCTCGTCATCACCTTTCAGCACATCATTGCCGCTGCCGCCGTACAACACGTCGCTACCACCGTTTCCGGCAAGGGAGTCATCGCCACTGCCACCCGCCAACAAATCGTTGCCATGATGGCGACTGTCGAGACCGCCACCCCAATCCAGGTTGTCTCCCAGCAATGTGTCATTGCCACTCCCGCCAGCCAGCGTGTCATTACCCTCTTCGCCGCACAGTGTGTCGTCGTCACTTCCGCCATCGAGCAGGTCATCTCCCCAGCCACCAATAATAAAATCTCGGCCACCCTGCCCATAGAGGATGTCGTCACTGCCCTCGGTGGGACTATTTAATGAAAATTTGTCAAAGACGCTACGCATGCTGATGACGCCATCACTGAGTGGAACGTCGATGCGCTTGACTGTCCAATTTTGCTCATGTGCTCCGGTTGTTTGATCACCGGACAAATTGTCATCACCTGCTCCTCCAATCAGCGTGTCTCGACCGTTGCCGCCGAGCAGCACGTCTCGCGAGGCAGTGCCGACAAGCAGGTCATCACCCTGCCCACCATCCAGCCAGTCGCCACGGCTGGCCTTTCCTTTTGTTGCATCGGCAAATGCATTTTCCAGCGTCGTCTGCTTGTCGCCGAATAAACGATCGTTGCCTTCTTTGCCGAACAATCGATCAGACCCGCCAAGACCAACGATGAGGTCATCTTTCGGTGATCCGTAAAGCAGGTCGGCTTTGTTCCTCTGCTTAACATTGGGCAAATGCACGGCGTTGCCCAACTCATCAAAGGAAGGCTGATCTCCGCGAACATTTGGGTCGTTATCTTTGACTTTCCAGTCGCCTTGAAGGACCAGATCGGGAGCGGGGAACGTCTGGCCCTGGTAATCAGGAAGATCAATGCCGAGCATCCCCGGCTTGAAGTTCTTTACGACGATGAGATCACTCAGTCCGTATTTAATGTTCAGCGTGTTTTCAGCCTGATCTTCAATGAGCGTCAAGCTGATGGCTCGATCTTCCGTAAGCCAGATATTGCTGAGCGGAGCACTGCGTTCGAGAGGTTGGATCGGAAGTCCATTTATCAGCAATCCGCCCCCAACGTCCGCATCAAAAATTTCGTCTACTCCATCTCCGCTGGAGAACTCATACCGATCGTTACCCGGCCCGCCAGTTAGAGAGTCGTTACCCTTGCCACCCGCCAACACATCATCACCGGCCATACCGTACAACGCATCATTGCCGTCGCCTCCTGTTAAAGAGTCATTGCCACGCCCCCCCTGGATAAAGTCATTACCGGACAGTCCGCTCATGGAATCGTTGCCGCCACCGCCGTAAAGATGATCGGTATTCGTTCCGCCACCAAATGATCGACCGCCGTCATCACCAAACATGACCAGAGGGTTTGAGACGCCGGTGGTCATCGGGGCCTGTTTGCCCGAAGCCAGATCCGAATAGGAAAAGGTCTGGACAGTATTTCGACCGAACGATCCATTGGTTCGGGAAATCAGCCGGGCCAGCATTTCAGAACGATCGGCAAGCCACTGCTCAGTGATGAAACCCTCCCCCGTTTCGGGATCGTAAAGCTCCAGTTCGCGTTCGGAAAAACCGTCGGCCCGCTCAATCACGATTTCGCTTAGTTGCTTGAGGGAATTGCGTAACGCGGCGCCGATTGGCGTTGCCTGACTGGCCAACGTTGCCCAGTCCTTGGCACTGCCATACTCGCCAATGGTTCTGGTAACGATGCTTTGCGATTGAGACGGAGAAAGTGCGGAGAAAAAGGTGTAGGCATTGGAGGCGAAGGTTTCGTCGGTGGTAGGCGTGGCGGCCGAGTTTCCGTCGTAGGTTCGCCTGAGCATGTCAAAGAAATCATTCAGGTTATATCGCAATATCAGGCTGACAATAGGTGAGATGGGCGTACCTTTCACCACATGCTGAATCAGCGGATTGATGCTGCCACTGGCAAGAGCGATGTTTATCTGTTCGGGCAGGACTGAAAACAGGCTCTCGACGATATTCAGTCCGAAATTCTTGATCACAGCGTGCAATGCAACACTGTATGAGTCCACGGCAAACAGAATATTCTTTAGATCGTCTAACCTATTGAACTTGGCGAGGTCGTGATTACCTTTTATATGAGAATCCGGGTCACCGGCCGAGATCAGTCGCCAGGTTTCATAGGGTTTTTCTCCACCCAACAGGCTAAAGCCGATTGTTCCAGACCATCCCGCATTACGACTGGTAGCTGTATCAATGTCACCAACATCTTCACGAAATAATACTTTACCAATAGCGCTCGCATCGATTGCTGCAATTTGGCTTATGGAGGGCACAGTCCATGGAGCCAAATTATGCTCAACGGAGCCTTTTATCAACGTATTCATGAGATTGACAGCCACCTGATTAGATGACTGTTGCATCTTCGAATCGCTGATTTTTTTATTTAACCTTAACTCCCCCTGCCGCAGGGTATAAGCTCGGATCAATGCAGAATAAGCGCCCACTCCGCCATTTGCATCAATTGCTACATCGAGCCAGAGTTTGGCATCTTTAAAAATGCCCATTACGTTCTCATCGAACGCAGAACCGTCTAAAAATTTCTCACCCAAAACATTCGACAATGTGCGATAAAGTACAGCGCAGTTTCGCCCCTCCATTGCCAACGCAAAATACTCTTCATCCTCGACATTGAATTCCATTCCCTCACAAATATTTGCAGCCTGCAAAATTTCCGACTTTTCCAAATCACTGAATATATAGCTCATATTTACTTCCTTGTAATAATTGAATGTGAAAGATAGTCACTGACAGCCTTAAGCGCTTCTGGTGCCCCCCGCAAACCCTCGGTACCCAAATGTATACGAGCATCCCCACCTGCAAAGTCGAAATGGTGCAACTCGACCGTACAATACGTACGTAAACTCCCAAACTCCAAATTCTCCAACTGCTCCTTATCCATTTTCAAAAGATATGCTTTACTCAAACCACTGGCAGAAGCTTTAGATTCGGGCGAATTTAAACCAATACAATTTATCTTCCGTGGTGTTCCATCACGCCGGCGCCAGTCCTGCATAACAAAAATTCGAACAGAGAATTCATTTTTGATACTGGGTGGAGGCGCGGTAAGCCAAAGTTCCAGGCCTGGATAATTTTTCAGCTTAACAATCAGTTCATCCGGCCAATCCACATGCCGCCCGCCCATATTGTGCGGTTCCGTGGTATCCCTTCTGGTGTAAAGCCTGGCGGTAACGTGGTAATGCGTCCAGCTGGTGGGTGGTTCTACCCCAAGAGTTTCATACACAGGAACCAGTTCTTTTCCCGTCCACCAGAATGACCCATCAAGAAGATCGGCAATACAGGAACCGTCGCTCCTTAATGTCGATCCAAAATAGAACCCGGGAATCCTTGTACGATCCAGCAGACTGCCGCCAAGTATCGGGACCTGCTCCATACCCGCCAGCTTCCTGCTGCATTCCCCTTGTTTCTTCTGATAAATCTCTCGCGCTTCTGCGGCCTCCTCCCATCGGATACAGAAATCAACGACCCAATAACAGATCGCTAGTAACACTCCATATTTAACTCCCCTTCGGCACTGGCGAAAAACTTCCTTGCGAGACATCTTAAGCATTTCAAATCTCCATTTTAAAATGACCAATCACATCACTCGAAACAACTCACCTCATCAACTCCTTAAACACTTCAAAGTAACCGCTTACTCCTTTAACCACATCGAATTCGCTTGCCTTCAACCTCGCTGCATCCTTCATAGACTCAAAACCAGCGAAAGACGTTAAAACCCTGCACACTGCCGTGGCGATTTCTTCAGCGTCAAAAAAATCAACAAGTATCCCGCTGATTCCATCTTCGATAACTTCCTGCACGGGAGCGGTATTTGAACCTACGACAACACAGCCAGATGCCATTGCTTCCAACAGAGACCAAGACAAAACAAACGGATATGTCAAATACACGTGAGCCTTCGAAAGACTCAGAACCGACCTGTATATTTGATAAGGCAACTTCCCAACAAAGTGAACATTTGAAATATCAACATCCAACTCCGCGGCCATCTTGCTTCGCCAGTTAGGGTATCCAATGGGCATCCCTCCATAACTGACACCATCACCGCCCATTACAATGACCTGCGCGCTCGGGCACTTTTCCTGAATATAGGGAATGGATCTCATAAAACTATGGAAGCCTCGGTACGGCTCGAGGTTTCTGGCAACATAAGTCACGATAGGCTGGCCTGCTTTTATCACGCGCCCACTCGGCAGCGTTACAGACTCGACCTTTTCTGATTCGCCAAATTGAACAATGCCTTCGTGAATGACGCGAATTTTGGACTGATATATTTTCGGAAAAAGACCGCGCTGCCATTGTGTAGGTGCAATCCCGGCATCACACTGCTCAACATTCAGGAGATGCATCGAATTCAAGACTCTAATCCTTGAAGACGCATCCATCGCACAGGGAAACTCAGGATCGAAACCAAAGTCTGCCCCACGCGCTCGGTAATAGTATTCACAGAAATGAAACAGAGGCACATCGGGGTACACGTCTTTGACGAATAGCGTTTCACCCCACCCAGGGTGAGCAAGAACTACATCAGGCCGAAAGCCTGCCTGGCTGAGTCTCTTCAATATTCGTCGAACTTGCTGCCCGTCCAAAACAGCCTCTTCATATTTATGCAAATAGTCATGAACGCCATTAATCATCTTCCTTGATGGTCGATATCGAAGTAACTTTACCCCGGCAATACCTGGCGCTGTATCGCGTCCAATTGCAATGACGCCCATACGCCCGCGCAATGCCTCCAAGGCCACATGACGAAATTGACCGGGAAAATTCTGATGAATGATAAGAAGATTCATATCTGAGCAATATTCCGCGTTTATACACCTCCATGAAGTTGAAGTTTTTCAACATCAACAGGTACATACAAACGCTAACAAATATTCAGAAATGAAACTGTAGGAGGGTTCCGATAACCGCCTAGGAGATGGTGCGATCCGCACCAACGCAAAAAACAGGCACAAAAAAAGCGGCGCTCAATGCGCCGCTTTTTTGCGGGGGGTTACCAGCGGTTGCCTCGCCAGTGATCGCCACGGTCATAGTTACCACGACCCCGGTGATCGTCCCAGCCACCACGACGATGGCCATCCCAGCGTCCACGATCATCGCCGTGCCAGCGACGGCTCTCGTAGTAGCGCGGAGCCGGTTGGTAGTAACGAGGCGCCGAATAATACCGGGGCGCCGGTTGGTAGTAGCGCGGTGCTGGCTGGTAGTAGCGCGGTGCCGAATAATACGTGCCGCCGGTGTAATAAGTGCCACCGCTGTAATACGAAGGTGCCTGCGATGTGTAGACCTCTGAGCTGTAGTAGCCATCTCCGTAGGAATAAGGGACGCATCCGCCAAGGGAAAAAAGCATCACGGTAAACAGAAGAATTCGGCGATACATGGCGGCCTCCTGGACCGCGGGTAGCCACACCAGCGACGCTGGCAGGCGTCAGTCTTTCATTCGGCGACTGACGAAATATCTGACAGCGTTTTCTGAAACTGGTGCGTTTCTGTAACAAGTTGAAACATGTGATTGATGAAACCTTATTCACGAAAACATCGACTCATTCAGCCACTGATTAATGGTGGCCACCGTGATATCCGCCGCCGTGATAACCCCGTCCGTAACCGCCGCGATGGCCATAGCCGCCGTAGTAATAGCGGGCACCACCGTAGTAACGCGGACCGTAATAGCCACCGTAGTAATAGGGAGAGTAATAGCCGGGATAGTAATAGGTTGCGGGGTAGGCATCGTAGCTGCCGGCGTAGTAATAGCAACCGGACAGTCCCAGACCGAGCACTGCACCCAGCAGCACCCGACGCAGCAATTTTGAAATACGCATGACGGCCTCCTGAAAGACCTGCGACAGCAGTCGGCACAGACCGGCTGACAACAGATTTGACTGGCGAACCGCTACCGAGTGCCCACGCCCCAACGGGCATCGGATCAGCGGCCACCGCGCTGCATGACGGTGCAAGCGCGCACCAACACAAAGCGTTGCCTGCACCTGCCAACCTGGCCCATCCACCCGCAAGCCAAGTGGCAGAGGGCTCGCCGCTACTTGGCACGGCTCTCGCTTTAACAAACCCGTGCAGGAGTCATCACAGGTTCGCGGCACCACAATTTGCAATGGCTGACTAGGGTTCCGGCTCGCATCTGCGAGTGGCTGGTCCGAGAGTTGGCGACCTCCAGTTGAGGTTACACGGCGGGACAAAAGCCCGGGAGACAAGCCACCGTTCGCGGTGCCGCGTTGCCTTCCTGTCCGCCCTCGATCAACTGGAGAATCCGCCATGTCACGACTACGTATCCCCGCCCTGCTCGCCGCCGCCTTCGCCGCCCTCCTCAGCAGCCAGACCCAGGCTGCCCAGAAAGACCATTTCAGTGTGTGCTGGACGATCTACGCCGGCTGGATGCCATGGGAATATGCCGGCAGTCAGGGCATCGTCGATAAGTGGGCGAAGAAATACGGGATCAAGATCGACGTGGTCCAGCTCAACGACTACGTTGAATCGATCAACCAATACACCGCCGGTCAGTTCGATGGCTGCACCATGACCAACATGGATGCGCTGACCATTCCGGCCGCCGGTGGCGTCGACAGCACCGCGCTCATCGTCAGCGATTTTTCCAACGGCAATGACGGCATCGTCCTCAAGGGCGAAGGCAAAAAAGTCGCCGACCTCAAGGGCATGGACGTCAACCTGGTCGAGCTTTCCGTCTCCCACTACCTGTTGGCCCGCGCATTGGATTCGGTCGACCTGACCGAAAAAGACCTGAAAGTGGTCAACACCTCCGACGCCGATATTTCCGCCGCCTTCAACACCGATCAGGTCAACGCCGTCACCACCTGGAACCCGATGCTCTCGGACATCAAGGCCAAACCCGGCGTGACCGAAGTCTTCAACTCCAGCCAGATCCCCGGCGAAATCATGGACATGATGGTGGTCAACAGCGCCACCCTCAAAGACAACCCGGCGCTGGGCAAGGCGCTGACCGGCGCGTGGTTCGAAGTGGTCGACTTGATGAACGCCAGGAACGCCGCCAGCAAAGCCGCGCTTGAGCACATGGCCAAAGCCTCGGGCACCGATCTGGCCGGATTCCAGGCGCAACTGGACACCACCAAACTGTTCGCCACGCCGAAAGAAGCCCTGGCGTTCGCCACCAGCAAGCAACTGCCGGAAACCATGCGCAAAGTTGCCGAGTTCTCGTTCCAGCACGGTTTGCTCGGCGAAGGCGCCAAGGACACCAGCGCCGTCGGCATGACCTTCGCCAACGGCGTGACCAGCGGCGACACCGGCAATCTCAAGCTGCGTTTCGATCCGACTTACGTGCAGCTGGCCGCCGACGCCAAGCTGTAAGCCACGGAGGATTTGGCCATGCGCCTGATCAATCGTCACCCGGATCGACCGAGTCGCCTGCTGCTGGTGATTCTGCCCTTCGCCCTGGTCTTGTTCGCCTACTTTATGGGCTCGGCCGAACGCCTGGCGGACAACCCCAACGACAAACTGCTGCCCAGCGCGGTGCAGATGAGCGATGCAGTCAAACGCCTGGCCTTCAACGCCGACAGCCGCACCGGTGAATACCTGTTGTGGCAGGACACCGCGTCGAGCCTCGGACGCCTGGCCATCGGCCTCGGCATCGCGGCGCTGGCCGGGCTGTGCCTGGGCATGGCGGCCGGCACCCTGCCGCTGTTCGGCGCACCGTTGTCGCCGATGCTGACGGTGTTGTCGATGGTGCCGCCGCTGGCGATCCTGCCGATTCTGTTCATCGTCTTCGGCCTCGGCGAGTTGTCGAAAGTGATGCTGATCGTGATCGGTATCACCCCGGCACTCGCCCGTGATCTGGAGCAGCGCGCACGGGACATTCCGGTCGAACTGCTGATCAAGGCGCAGACCCTCGGCGCTTCGACCTGGACCCTGATGCTGCGTGTGGTGCTGCCGCAACTGTTGCCACGCCTGCTGATTTCACTGCGGCTGATGCTCGGATCGGCGTGGCTGTTCCTGATCGCCGCCGAAGCCATCGCCTCCACCGACGGTCTGGGCTACCGGATTTTCCTCGTGCGCCGTTACCTGGCGATGGACGTGATCCTGCCGTACGTGGTCTGGATCACCCTGCTCGCCTGGCTGATGGATTGGGGACTCAAATACCTGACCCGGCGCGCATTCCCCTGGTATGAGGGGGCAGCCAAATGAGCTTCATCACGGTGAAAAACGTCTGGCAGCAATACGCCGACCAGGTGGTGCTCGAAGGCTTGAACCTCAACGTCAACGAGGGTGAGTTCTGCACGCTGGTCGGAGCTTCGGGCTGCGGAAAATCGACCTTCCTGCGCCTGCTGCTCGGTCAGGAAACCGCCAGTCGCGGCGAGATTCTGCTCGACGGCCAGCCACTGGCCCGCGAGCCGGATGCCAGCCGTGGCGTGGTGTTCCAGCGCTACTCGGTATTCCCGCATCTGAGCGTGCTGGACAACGTTGCGATCGGCCTGGAATTGCCGCGCGCTCCGCTGCTCGGGCGCTTGTTCGGCAGCGCGAAAAAAGACGCCCGCGAACAGGCCTCGGCGCTGCTGCACAAAGTCGGCCTCGGCCATGCGCTGGACAAGTACCCGGCGCAACTGTCCGGCGGCATGCAACAGCGGCTGGCGATCGCCCAGGCGTTGATCATGAAACCGCGCGTGTTGCTGCTCGACGAACCGTTCGGCGCGCTCGATCCGGGCATTCGCAAGGACATGCACGCCCTGCTGCTGGGGCTGTGGCGCGAGACGCAACTGACCGTGTTCATGGTCACCCACGACCTGTCCGAAGGTTTCAGCCTCGGCACCCGCCTGCTGGTGTTCGACAAGGTCCGCCTCGACCCGCACGCCCCCGGTGCCTATGGCGCCCGCATCACCTACGACATCCCTTTGAACAGCGACCGCCGCGCCCAACGCGCCGCCGTCGACGCCCTGCCCGCCGAGCTGGCCGGCACGCTTCGTATTGCCTGAGAGGACTGCTCCCATGACTGATTCGACCCAACTGTTTCCACCCTTCGCCGAAGAAACCCTGCCAGGCGGAGGCCATCGTTCCTTCGTCCTGAAACGCGGCCAGCTGCTGCGCCTGACCGACCTGCGCGGTGGGGCCAACGTCAGCCTGACCCTGCTCAACGCCAACGAGAAAACCGAGCGCCTGAACCTGCCCGACAGCCTCAAGTCCCAACACACCGCCAAGCTGACCGCCGGCCATTGCCTCTACTCGGACATGGGCAGGGTGCTGGCGGCAATCACCGCAGATACCTGCGGCTGGAGCGACAGCCTCGGCGGTGTGTTGTGCGCCGAGGAAGTCGCGGAAAAATACGGTCAGGGCCGCTATCAGGAACTGCGCAACGGCTTCTTTCGCAACGGCACCGACAACCTGCTGGTGGAACTGGGCAAGTGGGGGCTGGGCCTGTCCGACCTGCTGATGACCCTCAACCTGTTCAGCCGGGTCAACGTCGATGAAGCCGGGCGCTTCCATTTCGTCGAAGGCCATTCGAAGGCCGGCGATTACATCGAGCTGTACGCACCGATGGACACCCTCGTCGTCCTCACTGCCCTGCAACACCCGATGGACCCGTCGCCCGACTATGCGCCAAAACCGCTGAAGCTGAGCTGGATGAACGCCGACCCGAGCGTCGCCGAGCACTGCCGTACCTCGCGCCCGGAGAACGAGCGCGGCTTTATCAACACCGACCGTTTGTTCGCCTGAGGATCGTCGCCATGTCAGTTGCTATCGCCACTTCGCAAAAACAACCCGACGCTGCGGTGTACCGCGCCACCATTCCGGCCGGCGAACCCTGGCTGATGGAGGTCAAGGCCGGCCAGACCCTGCGCATCCTCGACCTTGAGGGCAACCAGGCGGTCGATACGCTGTTCTACAGCCTCGCCAATCCCCGCGAGCGCTACGACGTGCAACGCACATTGCGCCGGCAGAACAGCGTGTACCTGAGCACCGGTAGCGTGTTGTATTCCAATCTCGGCAACCCGATGCTGACCATCATCGCCGACACCTGCGGCCGCCACGACACCCTCGGCGGCGCCTGCGCGCAAGAGAGCAACACCGTGCGCTACGCTCTGGAAAAACGCTACATGCACAGCTGCCGCGACAACTACCTGCGCGCCTGCGCCCATGACGGTCGGCTGGGCAAAGGTGACATCGGGCCGAACATCAATTTCTTCATGAACGTGCCGGTGACTGCCGACGGCGGCCTGACCTTCGAAGACGGCATTTCCGCGCCGGGCAAGTACGTCGACCTGCGCGCGGAGATGGACGTGATCGTGCTGATCTCCAACTGCCCGCAACTGAACAACCCGTGCAACGCCTACAACCCGACACCTGCGGAGCTACTGGTATGGAACTGACATTCGTCCGTCTGCGCCGCTGGCTTTTCGCCCTGTGCCAGGCCCGTTCCGGCCAGTGTCTGAAATCCCCAAAACACCCCTAAACCCTGTGGGAGCTGGCTTGCCCGCTCCCACAAGGTCAATGGTGACTTTCGAAATTGTGATTTTGCCGTCGGGGACGACCCCGGCGCTCATCGAAAAACTGCGGGACGGCCCGCATCCCCTTCAGGGGTTTTGCCATGTTTGAAAAAGTCCTGATCGCCAACCGTGGCGCGATTGCCTGCCGCATTCTGCGCACCTTGCGTGAACTGCACGTCGAAGGTGTCGCGGTGTACTCCGAAGCCGATGCCGCCAGCCTGCACATCCTGCAAGCGGACGAAGCCCACAGCCTCGGTGAAGGCGCCGCTGCCGGCACTTATCTGGCCGTCGAAAAAATCCTCACCATTGCCAAAGCCAGCGGCGCCACCGCGATCCATCCGGGCTACGGCTTTCTTTCCGAGAACGCGGCGTTCGCCGAAGCCTGCGCAAACCATGGCATTGCCTTCATCGGCCCGACACCGGAGCAACTGCGGGTGTTCGGCCTCAAGCACACCGCACGGGCCCTGGCCAAACAGCACGGCGTACCGATGCTCGAAGGCACCGAACTGCTCGACAGCCTCGACGCCGCGCTGATTGCCGGCGCGCAGGTCGGTTATCCGGTAATGCTCAAAAGCACTGCCGGTGGCGGTGGCATCGGCATGCGTGTGTGCCGTAACGCCAGCGAACTGAGCGAGTCGTTCGAGGCGGTGAAGCGCCTCGGCCAGAACAATTTCAGCGACGCTGGCGTGTTCATCGAGAAGTACATCCAGCGTGCACGGCATCTGGAAGTACAAGTGTTCGGCGATGGCCATGGCGAAGTGATCGCCCTCGGTGTGCGCGACTGCTCGGTGCAGCGGCGCAACCAGAAAGTCCTCGAGGAAACCCCGGCGCCGAACCTGCCCGAAGGCATGGCGGATGAGCTGTGCGCGGCGGCGATCAAACTGGCCAAAGCGGTGAATTACCGCAGCGCCGGCACCGTCGAATTCGTTTTCGACAGCGATGCGCAGCGCTTCTATTTTCTGGAAGTGAACACCCGGTTGCAGGTTGAGCACGGCGTTACCGAACAGGTGTGGGGCGTCGATCTGGTGCGCTGGATGATTGAACTGGCGGCGGGAGATCTGCCGCCGCTGAGCACATTGTTTGAGGGCCTGAAACCGGACGGCCACGCGATTCAGGCGCGACTGTACGCGGAGGATCCGGGGCGCGATTTCCAGCCGAGCCCAGGGCTGCTGACCGCTGTGGAGTTTCCTGCGGCCAACGGCATTCAACTGCGCATCGACACCTGGGTCGAGGCCGGTTGTGAGATCCCGCCCTACTTCGATCCGATGATCGCCAAGCTCATCTGCTGGGCGCCGACCCGCGAACAGGCGCGTGCCGATCTGCATCAGGCCCTGGGCGACAGCCTGCTGTACGGCGTGGAAACCAACCGTGACTACTTGCGGCAGATTCTGCTCGATACACCGTTTGCCAGCGGCGAGCCGTGGACCCGTTGCCTGGAAGGCCTGGTGTATCGAGCCAACACCTTCGAAGTGCTGAGCGCCGGCACCCAGACCAGCATCCAGGACTACCCCGGTCGCCTCGGTTACTGGGCGGTCGGCGTGCCACCCTCGGGGCCGATGGACAGCCGCGCGTTGCGTCTGGGCAATCGTCTGCTGGGGAATCTCGAGGGTGCTGCGGCACTGGAAATCACCATGAACGGGCCGCTGCTGCGCTTTAATTGCGACGCGGTGGTGGCGGTGACCGGGGCACCGTTGACGCTGACACTCGACGGCGAAGCGGTGCCGATGAACACCGCGCTGTTGATTGAAGCGGGCAGCCAGTTACATCTCGGCGGTTTGCTCGACGCAGGCGCCCGCAGCTACCTGTGCCTGCGTGGCGGCGTGCAAGTGCCGGATTATCTGGGCAGCAAAAGCACCTTCACGCTCGGTCAGTTTGGTGGTCATGGCGGACGGGCCTTGCGCGCCGGTGACGTGCTGCATCTGGCGGCCCTGAGTGAGCGCAGCGCCGGGCAGACATTGGCGCCCCATCACGTCAGCGAATTACCTGCCGTGCGCCGGATCCGCGTCATCTACGGCCCCCATGGCGCGCCTGAATATTTCACTGAAAACTACATCGGCACCTTTTTCGCCACGCAATGGGAAGTGCATTTCAACTCCAGCCGCACCGGCGTGCGCCTGATCGGGCCGAAACCAGAGTGGGTGCGCGCCGACGGTGGCGAGGCCGGTCTGCACCCGTCGAACATCCACGACAATCCCTACGCCATCGGTGCGGTGGACTTCACCGGCGACATGCCGGTGATCCTCGGCCCGGATGGCCCGAGCCTTGGCGGGTTTGTCTGCCCGGTGACGGTGATCGAAGCGGATCTCTGGCAACTGGGTCAGCTCAAGGCCGGGGACAAAGTGCAGTTCGTGCCGGTCGATCTCAAGACTGCCCGCGATCTCGCCCGCAAATGGGATACCTGTGGGAGCTGGCTTGCCAGCGATGAAGTTGACGCGGTGTCTGCTCGGGCCCCATCGCTGGCAGGCCAGCTCCCACACGGCTTGGTTTCGCCTGTGGTTCTGGAGTTGGGTCAGGACGACAAGCGGCTGGTCGGGCGTGTGTCCGGCGATACCCATCTACTGCTGGAAATCGGTGCGCCGGAACTGGATCTGGTCCTGCGCTTCCGGGCCCACGCACTGATGCAGGCGCTGCAAGCCAAAGCCCTGCACGGCGTGATCGACCTGACCCCGGGCATCCGCTCGCTGCAGGTGCACTACCAGCCCGAGCAACTGCCGTTGGCCGATCTGCTCGGCATCGTAGCCGGCGAGTGGAACGCCGTGTGCAGCGCTACTGACCTTCAAGTGCCGTCGCGAATCGTCCACTTGCCCCTGTCGTGGGACGATCCGGCCTGCCAGTTGGCCATCGAGAAATACATGACCACCGTGCGCAAGGACGCGCCGTGGTGCCCGAGCAATCTGGAGTTCATCCGCCGCATCAATGACCTGCCCAACCTCGACGAAGTGCAACGCACGGTGTTCGACGCGAGCTATCTGGTGATGGGCCTCGGTGATGTGTATCTCGGTGCGCCGGTCGCCACCCCGCTCGACCCGCGCCATCGGCTGGTGACCACCAAGTACAACCCGGCACGCACCTGGACCGCCGAGAACTCGGTGGGCATCGGCGGCGCTTACATGTGCGTCTACGGCATGGAAGGCCCGGGCGGATATCAGTTCGTCGGGCGTACCTTGCAGATGTGGAACCGCTATCGCGAAGTCGCCGCGTTTGACGGCAAGCCCTGGCTGCTGCGGTTTTTCGATCAGATCCGTTTCTACCCGGTCAGCGCCGAAGAACTGCTGCGCATCCGCCGCGACTTTCCCCTCGGCCGCTTCGAACTGAACATCGAACACAGCCAGCTCAACCTCGCCGACTACCAGGCCTTTCTGCAACGCGAAGCCGAAAGCATCAGCGCTTTCCGGGCGCAGCAACAGGGTGCTTTCCAGGCTGAGCGCGAGCGCTGGATTGCCAGCGGCCAGGCGCACTTCGACAGTGAAGAAGCCGTGCCGGACAGCAGCGAAGACACACCGCTGACCAGCGGCCAACAAAGCATCGACAGCCACATCGCCGGCAACCTCTGGCAGGTGCAGGTCGAGGTCGGCAGCCGCGTGGCGGCCGGTGATGTGCTGGTGATTCTGGAGTCGATGAAGATGGAAATCCCCGTGCTCGCGCCCATGGCCGGGGTGGTGCAGGACATTCGCGTGCAGCCGGGATCGGCGGTACGTGCCGGACAACGGGTCGTGGTGCTGGAACTCGACTGAAACCATTTGCCAAAGGATCAACCCATGAATCTGCAACTCGACGCACTGCGCCAGGCCTACCGCAATGGCGACACCACACCCCGACAATTGCTGTTGGCGTTGCGGGAAAAAGCCGCTGCGCTGAACCCGGACTATCACCTGTTCATCCACCTGCTCAGCGCCGAGGAAATGGAGCCTTATCTGGCCGCCCTCGACGGTCGCGATCTCGACAGCCTGCCGTTGTATGGCGTGCCGTTCGCGATCAAGGACAACATTGATCTGGCCGGTGTCCCGACCACCGCCGCATGCCCGGCGTTCGCCTACGTACCGGAACGTTCGGCAACCATCGTCGAGCGGCTGCTGGCACTGGGGGCGATCCCGCTGGGCAAGACCAATCTCGACCAGTTCGCCACCGGCCTCAACGGCAGCCGTTCGCCTTACGGCGCCTGCCCGAACAGCGTGTTGCCGGAGTATCCGTCGGGCGGCTCCAGCGCCGGTTCGTCGCTGGCCGTGGCGCTCGGCGTGGCCAGTTTCGCGTTGGGCACTGACACCGCCGGCTCCGGCCGGGTGCCAGCGGCGTTGAACAATCTGGTGGGCCTGAAGGCCAGCAAAGGGCTGATCTCCACCGCCGGCGTGCTGCCGGCCTGTCGCACGCTCGATTGCGTCACCACGTTCACCGCAACGGCGCGGGAAGCCAGTCAGCTACTGGCGCTGACCGCGCACCCCGATCCGAGGGACGAATACAGCCGTAGCAATCCGTCATGGAATGACGGTTCCGCGTTCGGCGTGCCACGGCCGTTCCGCTTCGGTGTACCACGTGCGCAAGACCTGGAATTTTTCGGCTGCAAGGAAAGCCCGCGGCTGTTCGGCGATGCCATCGACCGTCTGAAAGCTCTGGGCGGTGAAGCGGTCGAACTGGACCTGTCGCCATTCCTCGAAGCAGCGCGGTTGCTCTATGAAGGGCCGTGGGTGGCCGAGCGCTACAGCGTGGCCGGCGAGTTGATGGAAGAAAATCCTGCGGCGGTGCTGCCGGTGATCCGCGCGGTGCTGGCCAAAGCACCGGCCGTCAGCGGCGTGCAGACGTTCCGCGCGCAATACCGCCTGCAAGCGCTGAAAGCCGTTTGCGATAAAGCACTGGAAGGACTCGACTGCGTGCTCACGCCCACCATCGGTCGTCCGGTGACGCTGGCGGAACTCGACGCGGAACCGGTGCTGCGCAATTCCGAACTGGGCTACTACACCAACTTCATGAACCTGCTCGATTACGCTGCCGTCGCCGTACCCGGCGGCTTCATGGCCAACGGGTTGCCATGGGGCGTGACGCTGTTTGGTCGGGCGTTCACCGATCAGTATCTGCTGGGCGTGGCCGATGCCTTGCAGCGCCAGCAGGATCCCGCGCTGCCGACGCCGAACAACCCGGCGCGCCATGACCGTGCGCGACTGGTGGTCTGCGGCGCGCATCTGGACGGCTTGGCCCTGAACGGACAGTTGCGGCAACGCGGCGCACGCCTGATCGAGGCCACTTACAGCTCGAAGGACTACAAACTCTATGCCTTGGCCGGTGGCCCGCCGTTGCGCCCGGGCATGCTGCGCGTGGCCGACGGTGGCGTGTCCATCGCGGTGGAAGTCTGGGAGTTACCGAGCAGTGAACTGGGCTCGTTCCTGACCGGGATCCCCGCGCCGCTGGGCCTGGGCAAGGTGCAACTGGCGGATGGCCGGTGGGAAAGCGGATTCATCTGCGAACCTTACGGCCTGGAAGGTGCAACCGACATCAGCCATCTGGGTGGGTGGCGAGCGTATCTGCAAACCAGAAACTGATCCGAAAATCGGCCCCCTCTCGTTCCGGGAGGGGGCTGGATGAGCAAGCCATTCTCCAGACACCCCTGCCCGGCTGATCCCCCCGCATTTCAGGCACAAATCCCGCAGTCTTTTCCCCGCCGTGCCACTAGAATGCTGCCCATCGGGTCACTGTCAACGGAATTGCCAATGCCGCTCAGATCTGCGTTTCACTCCCAACGTTCGCTGGTACTGACCCTGGTCGCCCTCCTCGGCGCAGGTTTCCTCGCCACTTCGCTGCTCAGCTATTACGCCTCGCGCGCGTCGATCCGCGACAACATCGTCAACACCGAACTGCCGCTGACCTCCGACACGGTGTACTCGGAAATCCAGAAAGACCTTGTCAGACCGATCCTGATTTCCTCGATGATGTCCCGCGACACCTTCATGCGCGACTGGGTGGTGAACGGCGAGAAAGACAGCGACCAGATGACCCGCTACCTCGACGAGGTCATGACCCACTACGGCGCCTATACCGCGTTTTTCGTCTCCAACAGCACCCACACCTACTACCACGCCAAGGGCGTGCTCAAGCAGGTGAAGATCGACGAGCCACGCGACGCCTGGTACTTCCGCGTGCGCGACATGAAAGAACCCTACGAGATCAACGTCGACCCGGACCTGGCCAACAAAGACAACATGACCTTCTTCATCAACTACAAGGTCTACGACTACAACGATCGCTTCATCGGCGCCGCCGGCGTAGGACTGACGGTGGACGCGGTGATCAAGTTGATCGACAAGTATCAGCAGCGCTATCAACGCAGCGTTTACTTCGTCGACACCTTTGGCCGGCTGGTCCTGACCGGCGCCGAGGGCGGGCCGGAAGGTGCGCGGGTCGGCAAAAGCCTGACGGATCTCGACAGCATGAAAGGTCTGGTCAGCCAGTTACCCAAACCCCACAGCGGCAGCTACGAATATTCCGCTCACGGCCAGGGACATTTCCTCAACGTGCGGTTCATTCCGGAGCTGAACTGGTACCTGTTCGTCGACAAACGTGAAGACGGTGCGTTGAGCGAGATTCGCCAGTCGCTGTACCTCAACCTGCTGATTTGCCTGCTGGTGACGTTGATCGTGCTGGCGCTGGTCAATCGTTTGATCAAACGCTATCAGGACAAGATCCACGCCCAGGCTACCCTCGACAGCCTCACCGAACTGCCAAACCGGCGCGGCTTCGACTTGCTCGCCGGGCAGGCCTTGCAGGAAGCTCATCGCGAGCCGAAACCGCTGACGGCGCTGTTGCTGGATCTGGACCACTTCAAAGTCTTGAACGACACCTACGGGCACATGGCCGGCGATCAGGTCTTGATCGGTTTTGCCCGGGACCTGCAAAGCTGCCTGCGGCATTCCGACATCGTCTGCCGTTGGGGCGGTGAGGAATTTATCGTTCTGTTGAAGGACACCGACGGCGAGACCGGTCAGAAGATCGCCGAGAAGATCCGCCAGCACGTCGAGCAGCATGAATATGCCTACAACGGTCACACCCTGAATCTGACGGTCAGCATCGGCGCCACTACTCTGCAGCCGGATGACACCTTGCACAGCCTGCTGTCCCGGGCCGATCATGCGATGTACCGGGCCAAACAGACCGGCCGCAACCGCACCTGCGTGGAAACGCATCAATCGACCTATGCCTGAAGCCCATGAACAAACCTGACCTCTGCCCGGCCTGCGGCGCCCGCAACGACTGCACCCTGGCCGACCCGCGCACCGCCGACCGTGCCTGCTGGTGCTACGGCGTTTCCATTGACCCGGCAGTGCTCGAAGCCCTGCCAGCGGAACTGCGCGACAAGTCCTGCCTGTGCCCGCGCTGCGCCCGGGTCGAGGCGCAACTGCAAGCAGCCAGGCCGTCGATCCCGTAAGATGCGCGCCCCGCTTCCTGCCGATTCCTGATCATGCGCGTCGACCGTTTCCTCAGTAACCTGCCTCGCTACAACCGCAAACAGGTTCGCCTGTTGCTGGTGGAAAAGCGCGTGCGCATCGACGGAAAAGTCGTCAGCGATCCCCACAGCGAAGTCCTGGAATTCAGCCGCGTCGAAGTCGACGACGAAGTGCTGCAAAGCGGCAAACCGGCGCGCTACTTCATGCTGTACAAGCCGCAGGGTTGCGTCAGCGCCACCCGCGATCCCGAGCATCCGACCGTGCTCGACCTGATCCACGAGCCGGACAAGGACGACCTGCACATCGCCGGGCGTCTGGACTTCAACACCACCGGGCTGATGCTGATCACCAACGACGGCAGCTGGTCGCGGCGCCTGACCCAGCCGCAGACCAAACTGCCGAAAGTCTATTACGTCGAGACCGAACAGGAGATCGGCCCGGAATATGCGATCAAGTTCGCTGAAGGGATCTACTTCGCCTTCGAAGACCTGACCACTCAACCGGCGCTACTGGAAATGCTCGGCCCGCGAACGGCGCGTTTGAGCATCGTCGAAGGTCGTTACCATCAGGTGAAGCGCATGTTCGGCCACTTCAACAACAAAGTGCTGCGCCTGCACCGCGAATCCATGGGCCCGCTGCCGCTCGATCACGCGCTAAAACCGGGCGAGTACCGCGCTTTGCGCACCGAAGAGATTCATTTGTTCTAAGCAGCCGACCGCTCAGCAGAAGTTGTCGAACAATTTACCAACGGCACTTGCGCGATCCGGATCCCCCTGCTTGAATCAGGTCGTCGGCCAAATTGTGACCGATGAGTCACACATAACATCCAAGAAACTTTTTGTCGGTAGACAGCCCATCAGGGTTGCGCCTCAGCCGACAGACTGCCCGCCAATAACAATACCCGTCGACCTGCCGTACCGGATCGACATGGGCCACAAAATTCCAGGCGTATGCCTACCTGTCACAAAGCTCGTGCAATCTCATTTGCGCGCATACCCGCTTGCTTGCCAGGAGTCTTATGACATGAGGCCAGAAATCGCTGTGCTGGATATACAGGGTCAGTATCGGGTTTACACGGAGTTCTATCGCGCAGACGCCGCGGAAAAGACCATTATTCTGGTCAACGGCTCGATGGCCACGACTGCGTCGTTTGCACAGACCGTGAAAAATCTGCACCCGCAATTCAACGTGGTTTGCTACGACCAGCCCTACGCGGGCAGATCGAAAATCCACAATCACCACGAGAAACATCTGACGAAAGAAGTCGAAGGTCTGATCCTGCTGGAGCTGATCGACCACTTCGCCGCCGAACATGTGCTGTCGTTTTCCTGGGGTGGCGCGGCGACCATGGTTGCCCTTGCACACCAGCCCCGGCGTATCGAAAAAGCCGTGATCAGCTCGTTCTCTCCGGTGGTCAACGCGCACATGCTCGACTACCTGGAGCGCGGCGTCGAATGCCTCGGCAAACGCGACGGCGACCGGGTCGGCCATTTGGTCAACAACACCATCGGCAAACACCTGCCGTCGCTGTTCAAGCGCTTCAACTATCGCCACGTTAGCAGCCTGGCCGAGCACGAATACGGGCAGATGCACTTTCACATCAGCAACGTGCTGAACAGCGATCGCCAGTGCTATCTGAACGCGGCGAAAAAGATCAACGTGCCGGTGCTGTTCATGAATGGCGAATGGGACGAATACACCGCCGCCGAAGACGCCCGGCTGTTCGGCAACCACGTGGCGCAAAGCACCTTCACCACCCTGCAGGCCACCGGGCACTTCCTCGACATGGAACACAAATCCGCCTGCCGGGACAGCCAGAACGCCTTGCTCGGTTTCCTGAAACCTGCGCAACAGGCCAGCCGAACGCGTTACCAGTTTGTCCAGGATCACCATGCATTGGCCATTTGAAACAGTGTCGTCGCGAGCAAGCCTGCAAGGCTGAGATTCAGCCGTCCTCCAGCCCGCAGCGCTTGCCCGCGATTGACCGACTTCGGCTCTGTTTCAAGACTTTCCGTTGTGCGCGTGCAAAGAAAACTTCAAATCCGTGGCCGAGTCTGGTACAAAGTCAGCCGCTCTGAGCGGGTGTCGTATAATGGCATTACTCCAGCTTCCCAAGCTGATAACGAGGGTTCGATTCCCTTCACCCGCTCCAATCGAATTTATGTCCTGCGTCGTGGTTTGACGGGGGATGCGGAAACAGAAAAACCGGCCTGCAGGGCCGGTTTTTTTGTGTCTGGGATTTGGAGTAAGCCGAATGAATCAGAACGCACTCAACAACGGTGCAGGCGCAACCTCAACTGCAGCTAATTCCATTTAATTGTGAGCTATCACGACTTAACCGCGATAAGACCCAAACTGTTGGTGTTAGAAGCAGCCAGCGGTTTCCACTTTCACGCGGGATCAGTCGCGCATTCTGTCCTCAGTCTCGCGTCTGATACCGGTTCATCCTTGTCGACGCATATATTCCGCAAAAAGTGGGACGGTGAAATTCAAGTAGCCGTGATCTGTGCTGTAGATCATTCCTTTAGAGATTATGTTGGCCCGAGTCGGACCAAGCGATGACTGTGTACGCCCCATCGCTCTCGCAATATCGGCCATTGCATAGGGGCCATCTCCGAGCTCCGACATCGTCTTTACGAACTGCACTTCCGACTTTGTCAGTCGATCAATACGCACCCTGAAAAAGCCCGCATCAAGAGAAGCCAACGTCTCCGCGTATGAGTGGTCCACATCTTCGACTGTAATTTCAGGCCCTTCAGCGTTGTTCCAGGCAGTGGACGCCCACTCCTGAAGGAAGAAAGGATACCCTCTCGTCCGATCAACAATATTGCCAAGTGCTGCGAGCTCGATCGAAGCTTCCTCCTCCGCGATTGGCTTCTGAACTGCTTGAGTTGCAGATACTTGATCAAGCGCATCAACCGCAGGGTATAGAAAAAGCCGCTCTGCATAGGATTTTGCTTCGCCTGCCAAACGAGCAACCTGGGGAAGACCAGCACCGACAAGAAGTACCGGCAGCCCTTCTTGCGACATGTGATGGATCGACACAATTAGCGCAGATAAATCTGCTTCGGAAAGGTACTGAACTTCATCAATCAGAAGAATCCAGCCTTTGCCTGCTGCTTGCGCAGCTTGACCTATCACGGCAAAAAGGTCTGGAAGATCGTATTGAAGATCCCCGCTGTCAGCAAATCCTGGCTCCGGTTCGACTCCAATCTCCACGCCTGCAATATCGATCTTGAAAATAGAGGCGAAACCGCGCAAACCATTCAGTCCACGGGCCGCAATTTGCTTGGCAGCTTCTACAGCAGAAAGTGAGCGCATGACTTTCCGCATTTCAGGAAAGAGAAGGCGTGCAAGACTTTCACGCTCCGGAGCTTCTACCTTTGAAACGAGAAGCCCCTCTTCTCTCGCAATTTTTCCAATCTCGTTCAGCAGTACCGTTTTACCTGTGCCTCTCAATCCGAGAAGCATGATGGATCGGGCGCTTCGTCCGTTGATGGCTCGCCCACATGAAATCCTGGCTGCCTCAAGGATTGTGTTGCGTCCTGCCAACTCAGGCGGTCTGCTTCCTGCGCCTGGAGCAAATGGATTAAGGTATGGATCCATGAAAGCCTCACAAATGCTTGTCTCTACACGAATATATCGATGTATAGCAGATATCCCTATACACCCTTAGATTTCACTATATTTTGCTATTTATTGAGCTGAACTCTGTCACCCACACAAGCATTGCGTCTGAAATACTGGCTCGAATACTCGCCCGATGCGGAATTCGACAACACCCAACGCTTTGCAGCCAAGTTGAAATGAAACTAAAAACCGGTCGCGATGACCGGTTTTTTTATACCTGCCAGAACAGCTGCAACTCAGTCCTTCACCTCAACATGATCCAGCGCCTGATTCACCGCCAATTCCCCCAGCATCACGACCTGCGCGATTCCCAGGGCCGTCTTGCGATGGGACGGATCGAGCACGGCGGCGAAGTTGCTGAGCATTTCGCTGGCCGAGCCCAGGGATTCGCTGGCGTTGGCGAGCAGCGATTCGGTGTTGTAGGCCGGGTTGGCGAGGAACATCGGTTCAGGCTGGTTGATCGTGCCCATGACATGGGCGCCGGGGCAGAGGTAGTGATCGAGGGCGCGGTTGGCGGCGTCGTGGAGTTTTCTGGAGTCGATTGAGGTGTAGGGGGACGTTGGGTCGGTTTCGACTTCTGGGGGATTCGGGGTTGGCTTCTTCATAATGGCTTCATTCTAGTCGGTAGGTGGAGCTGACCTACTCGGTTCCAATCGAAGAGGTGGCAGCTGTACACGAGTTGGAACCCGGGCGAAAAAAGCCAAAAGCCCGACAGACTCGAAGTCTCTCGCGCACAGCCGCCATAACAGAGTGCACACCATGAAGGCGGGCAAGCATACGTCATGAAAGCTGCTTTTGCTTTTTTGGGAAGTTGCCGGGGTTCCAATCCCGATCGCCGATTCATCAGCGACCCTCACAGGCTAGAGACCGCACTTCCGACGGACAACCTGAAAACCTTGTGGGAAGGTTCAGTAAACAGGGCCAACTCTTTAAACATCCCGTATCGAAAAACCGCGTTTACAGATCCCCAACACTCCCCCGGTTCTCACACTCGTCACGACCCGCTAGCATTTCCCCATCGCCCACCACCCTCCCCCTGCGCGGCCATCGACGAATACGCGCCATCACCTTTCGAGGGATTCAAAACCCTGGCCTCCAAGCCACCCAAATCGAATTCAGACGAGCACCAAACCATGACCCAGAACATCTACGACAATCCCGAATTTTTCCAGGGCTACAGCCAGATGAACCGCTCCATCGGCGGCCTCGACGCCGCGCCGGAATGGCCGGCGCTGAAAGCCTTGTTGCCCTCCCTCCATGGTTTGCAGGTGGTGGATCTGGGCTGCGGCTATGGATGGTTCTGCCGCTGGGCCAGCGAACACGGCGCTGCCGAAGTGCTGGGGTTGGATGTCTCGGAGAAAATGCTCGAGCGGGCGAAGGAAACCACCTCGGCCGCGAACATCCGCTACGTTCGTGCCGACCTGGAACAGCTCGATTTGCCTGCGTGCACTTTCGATCTGGCCTACAGCTCACTGGCCCTGCACTACATCAAGGATCTCTCAGGGCTGTTCGCCAACCTGCATTCGGCACTTAAACCCGGCGCGCATTTTGTGTTTTCCATCGAGCACCCGATCTTCATGGCACCGCGCAATCCGGGCTGGCTGATCGACAGCGAGGGCCACAAGCGCTGGCCGCTGGACAGTTATCAGATGGAAGGCGAACGGGTGACCAACTGGCTGGCCGACGGGGTGATCAAGCAGCATCGTACGGTCGGGACTTTGCTCAACACCTTGATCGACGCCGGGTTCACGATTCAACACGTCAACGAATGGGGCCCGAGCGATGCAGGCGTGGCCGCGCAACCGGCCCTCGCCGAAGAACGCGAGCGGTCAATGATGATGCTGGTCGCCGTACAGCGCTGACCGCAAAAAAGAAAGGGCCGATCCAATCGGCCCTTTTTCATTTCAACGTGTGGCAACGATGAACAACCGCGGAAACGGCAACAACACCGAACCATCCGCCAGCGCCGGATAAGCCTTTGCAACCTCCGCCAGATAGTGCGCCAGATACTCCGCCCGCTCCGCATCCGTCAGCGGACTGAGGAACGGAATCAAACCACTCCCCTTGAACCACTCGACAACGCCGGAAGCCCCGCCCGCCAACTGATGGTGATACGTGGTGCGCCACACATCGACCCGCGCACAATGCGGCCGCAGCATCGAGAAATAAGCACTGGCATCCGCCATTTCCGTCCGCTGCCCCGCCGCACCGGCCAGTTTGCTGGCCCACGGCCCACTGGCAGCCACTTCACGCATCAACCGGTGGGACGGCTCGTTGAGGTTGTCCGGCATCTGAATCGCCAGACTGCCGCCCTGCGCCAACTTGCCCACCAGCGCCGGCAACAACGTCGCGTGATCCGGCACCCACTGCAAAACGGCGTTGGCGAAGATCACATCGAACGGCCCTGCATCCGCCCACTTATCGATGTCCGCCACCTCGAACTGCAACTGCGGCAGACGCTTGCGCGCGGCATCGATCATGTCCGCAGAACTGTCGAGCCCCTGCACTTTCGCCCCCGGAAAACGCGTCACCAGAAGCTCGGTCGAGTTGCCGGGGCCACAACCGATATCGACCACTGAACGCGCCTCCCGCGTGGGAATCGCCGCCAGCAGGTCACGGGCCGGGCGGGTGCGTTCATCTTCAAAAGTGACGTATTGCTTGGCGGACCAGGTCATTGCGTTCTCCTGTCGTGGACGTTCTGGCGAAACGTGGAAAAGCGGCTGCCGTCACGATACAGCGATCGTGTTTATCTGCCTTCCCCTACGTAGGTCCGATATCGCCGGGAGGGCTGTCTTCACCATGCCCACAGAGACTCAGAAAACTGTAAGTAGAATTTTCAGCTCCCCCCCGATGTCTGAATTTCAAGCTCCCCCAACAAGGAACACGGCCATGAAATTCGCAAAGATTTCGCAAACGCTGGCGCTATGGGCCGGCAGTCCCAAGACGTTCATGGGGGCGTTGATTCTGATCGGGCTCTGGGGATTGAGCGGGCCGATTTTCGATTACAACGACACCTGGCAACTGATCATCAACACCTCGACCACGATCATCACCTTCCTGATGGTGTTCCTGATCCAGAACACCCAGAACCGTGACACCGACATCCTGCATTTGAAACTCGATGAGTTGCTGCGGGTGAACAAAGAGGCGCAGAACGCGATGCTCGGGCTGGAGTCGCTGGATCTCAAGCAGTTGGAGGCGTTACGTCGGCATTACCGGGCGATGGGCGAGAACGAGGTGTTTGATCTGGAAGGTCTGGGGGACAAGAGCAAGCCGAAGCAGGATCTGAATGAATGCTGACAGGCAAAAAAAACGGCGCTAAAAAAGCGCCGTTTTCATTTCTGCGGATTCAGCGACTGGCCTGAAGGGCCCGGGCCATTTCCAGATGACTCTGCAGTTTCGGCAGGGTCTCGTCGGCAAACGCCTTGATCTCCGGCACATCAGTGGTCTGGGCCTCCTGCTGGATCTGCTGAATGGCCTCTTCCGTGGCTTTGACCTGACTGGCGGCGTAGGCCTGATCGAAGCTGGCGCCCTCTTTGACTTCCGGCATCAACGCCTTGGCCTTGTCGGCGACTTCTTCGCGGGGCGCCACTGGCAGGTCCAGTTTCTTGGCGATTTTCGCCAGATGCTGGTTGGCGGTGGTGCGGTCGTTGATGACCACGATGGTGTAATCCTTGACCTCTTTGGACTCGGCCTTGCTGTGCGCCAGACGACTGGCCTCGATGTCGGCCATGCCTTTGGCCGAGGCTTCGTTGATGAAGTCGGCGGGCGACTGGGCAAACGCGCTGCTGGCGAACAACCCCAGCAGGCTGACAAAACTGATGTTACTTACTCGGGTGGCCATCCGGCTCATGGTCGCGCCCTCCTTCTTTGCAGATTCAAGCGGGAGCTTGCGCCCCCGCCTCTCAATCAAAACAACCTTCACCGACTATTTCGATTTCTGAGCGGGCTTGCGGCCCATCTCGGTTTTAGGCTCTTTGTCGACAGTCGTGGTGGTGGTTTTCCCACCCTTGCGACCGGCTTCAGACGCCTTCGTTCGATCGTTGGCAAAGTTTCCCGAGTTCGAGTTTCTTGAGTTAGGCATGATTCTCTACCTCTTGGCATTGATCGTAGGCGAGCAGGTGCCCGCCTAGATTGAGAATTTCCTGACTGCCAAAGGTTTAGAAAAGTTGCTTTCGCCGCGACGAACGGTGACGCGCCGATCAGCTGTCCAACCTTTGATGATTCTGCCGTTTGGCGGCGTACATCACCTGGTCGGCGTGACGAAACAGTTGCTGTTCCTCATCACCATGCTCGGGATAGCGGGCCACGCCGATGCTCGGTTCGATGTGCAGGTTGTGCCCGTCCAGACGCATGGGTTGCACCAGCACCTGTCGGATCTTTTCCGCCACGCTGTCGGCATCGTCGGCGGCATGGACGCTGTGCAACAGCACCACGAACTCGTCGCCACCGATCCGCGCCACGGTGTCGGTCTCGCGCACGCAGCCCTTGAGGCGGTTGGCCACAGTCTGCAGCAGCATGTCGCCGACACCGTGGCCGAAGGTGTCGTTGACCTGCTTGAAGCGATCCAGATCGACATACAGCAGCGCCATGTGCCCCGATGTTTCCCGAGCGCTGGTCAGCGCAGCCTTCAATCGATCACGCAACAATTCGCGATTGGGCAATTGGGTCAATTGATCGTATTGCGCCATGCGCCGCAGGCGAGCGTGCAATTGCTGACGCTCGATGGCCGTGGCGACCTGGGCGCAGACATATTGCAGCAGTTCCTTGTCACGCTCGGTGTAGCGTTCGCCGCCGGGCAGACTTTTGACGATCAGGGCGCCGATGGTGCCGTTTTTTGAGTTCAACGGCACACCGAGCCAGCACGGTGAATGCTGCCCCGCCACCAGGGTTTCGAATCCCGCCGGGGCCTGCGGACAATCCGGGGTCAGCAGGATCGGCTGGCCGCTGCGGATCACTTCTGCGCACAGCCGACCGGTCACAGTGCCGGGTTGCTCCGGTTGCAACTCGTCATCGTCGACGTGATAGGGAAAATTCAGTTGCGCGCAATGGTCGTCGTACAGCGCCACGGAGAAATTCAGCGCCGGCAGCCACTCGCCAATGATCAGGTGAATGCGCTTGAACAGTGCCAGCAGATCCTCCGCCGCATGGGCCGCTTCGGAGATCGCGTACAGCGCCGCCTGACGGGATTCTGCGAGTTTCCGTTCGGTGATGTCCCGGGCCACGGCGATGCGCAGTTGATCGACTTCCGACCAGCGCGCCGACCAGAGGATGTGCACGATGCTGCCATCCTTGCGCACGTAGCGGTTTTCGAAGTTGTGCTTGGGCTCGCCGCCCATGATGTCGCTGGCGGCAGCCAGGGTGCGCTCACGGTCGGCTGGGTAGACGTAGTCGATCATCGACTGGCCAATCAACTCGTCAGGGGTGTAGCCGAGAATCCGCTCGCAGGCTGCGCTGACAAAAACGAAGCGACCTTGTTTGTCTACCGCACAAACGGCGTCCAGCAACAGATCGATGTAACTCGCCAAGGGCGCAGAATTTCGGCTTTCCATGGTTCAGCGTGGGTGTCCGGGCAATGCAGCACTGATCAACCGTCCCTGACCTCGACCTCGCATCCCTGCGATCACATCAATTCCTGTTCGGCATCAGCCCCGGCAGCGCATGCACCAGAGCATTGATGGCGAAACCGATGAACATTACCCCGCACAACCGGGTGATGGCCAGTTCATGGCGCTGATACAGCGTACGCACCTGTCGGGCGCCGACAACGCCAATGAGAATAGCGTAGGCGAGCAATCCACCCAGGAAGCTCAAAGCAATCAGCATCGGCAGCATCGACCAGTTGAGCAGTTCGGCCCGGCTCGACAGCAACGCGGTGAACGTCGCCACCGCCACCGGGTAGGCCTTGGGGTTGGTCAGCCCGAACAGAATGCCGTGCCAAAACGGCTGGCGCGCCGCGCCCTGGGGCTGCTCACCGTTGCTGCGCTTGGCCCGCACCGCACGCCAGCCGAGCCAGAACAGGTACAGGCCGCTGAGCACACCGAGCACATCGAACGCGGTGCTGCCGATTTCCCGGGCGCCGACAATCGCGATCAATGCCGTGCTGCACCAGATCACATCGCCCAGCAAATGCCCGCACAGAAACCCCGCCCCGGCTCGCCGCCCGCGCGCGGCGCCGATGCCAAACACCGCCAGCACACCCGGCCCCGGCGTGATGCCGTAGATGAATCCCGAGGCCAACACGGCCATTAGCAACGATGGAGTCATGGAAAACCTGCAAGTCCCGGAAAACGTGGCCGCCAGTCTATCCCAGCGTTTGGCGAATATTCACGACTCGTTGAAAAAACGCATCCCGGCGTAGGGCTTTTGCCGACACGCGGCCAGTCGCGAGGCCAGATCGCCGACGTGGGCTTCGAGCTTGTGACCGTCCGGGTCGAGGAAGTAGAACGATGCACCTTCGCTGCGGTTATCACGCCATTCCTGCACGTTGGCGGCGCGAAGCTGCTGGACGAACAGCGGAAAGTCTTCTGCGCCGAGGCTGAAGGCGTAGTGGGTGTAGTCGGCGGCGGGATGGGGTTGGCGTTGTACATCGAGCGACAGGCACAACCACAGGCCCGGGAGCGAGAGATAGGCACCGGCGTCCCACGTGGCCTCGACTCTCAGGCGCAGCACGTCGCGGTAGAACGCGAGGCTGCGATCCAGGTCGGTGACGGCGAGGGTCAGGTGGTTGAGACCGGTGAGCATCGGGTCAGTAACCTCGGAGGTCTTCAGGGACGGTGTATTGCTTGCCGTCGTAGGTCAGGGTGATTTGGGTTTTCTTCAGTGGGGAATCCTGGGAAACGCATTCCTTGCCGGCCTTGACGGTTTTCATCGCCGTGCCGCTTGAGGTGACGATCAGGTCGGCCAAGCCATTGTGGCTGGTCGGGCCTACTTCGATGGTTCTGCGTACTTGCTGTCCTTCACCTTCGCAATCATCCATCCACTCACCATGGTTCTTGTAGACCACCAGACCTTCCAGTACCGGGCGCAGTTTGCCGCCTTCACGCACATACAGCGCCAGATCGGTTTTTTCGTATGGATTGGCGCGAGAGCTGTGCTCGAACTTCGAACGCAGACCAAAGGCACGGACATCCGGAGCCAGCCGGTAACGGGCCGTGTCGATTACCAGGTCGTCGAACCGGATGGCATCGGAGTTGTAAGCGCCGGGTTTGGTGTAAGTGGCAATCGGCTTGGCGTTGGTGCTGTTCAGCACCGCCAGATCCAGATCAAACACGCCCGCATCGTCATTACCGGCATCCGGTACATAAGTGGACTTGAGGGCAATCACCTGCTCCTTGAACGCCGGCCATGGTTTGCAGCGCGAGAGCGACTGGTCGTCGTGATTCTTTGTTACACAGGCCGGCTGCGCCTGGGCGGTGATCGCGAAAAAGCTGAGGGCGATGAAAAGTCGGGGTGGAGTGAGCATTGTTCTTCCTTGAAATAAGTCGCGTTGGCTCTGTATCACTCGATGGCTTTGAAACCTTTAGGCAAAACGTAGGATTTTCCGTCGTAGCGAAGGGTCGTCAGCACAGGCTTACCGGTTGTGGTTTTCTCATCACAACTGCCTGGATCACCTTTGCCAACAATTCCCGTACTCACCGATTTGACGATCAGATCGGCGTAACCGTGCGAACTGGTCTTTCCAATTTCGATAGTGCGGAGGGTACTGGTGCGCTCGCCCGAACAATTTCCATCCCACTCTCCGTTGTAGCCATACACCACAAGCCGATCCAGTACGGGGCGTAACGTGTCGCCCTCTTTCACGTAAAGGGACAGCGAAGTCTCATCCATGGGGTTGACGCGGGAGGAGCCCTTGAAGACGACCCGAACACCAAAAGCCCGAATTTCAGAGGTCAATTTGTAGCGCGCAGTATCGACCTCCACACTTTCCAGAGCGAAAGCATCGGACAGAAATGCAGAAGGCTTGTAATAGGTGGCCAGAGGTTCTGAATCCTCGACCGAAACAACAGAGAGAGCAAGGTCGTAACTACCGACATCACCGGTTTTGCCATACACCGGATCCGGCTCGAATTTAGAAACGGCCTTGAGCGTCAATCCGGGAAACGCCGGCCAATCCTTGCAAACAGAAAAATCCCGCGCGCCCGTCACCGGCTCAGGCACACAATCAGCCAACACCTGCCCCGCCATCAACGCCCCACACAGCGCCACCCAACCAACGACCCCAGACTTCACTGTCACGCCCCGCTCCTTGATGTTTTTCAGTCGCGCACTATCCCCTCCCCGATCCGCCGATTCAACCAGTTCAACGCCTGATCCCCGCCCCGCCGCTTGTGCCATGCCGACACAAACGTGAACGGCGCAATTTCAAACGGCGGCGGCACGACGATCAGCGATTCGTCACCCACCTCATTCAACGCCCGCGAAGCCACGGTCAGGATCAGATCCGTGCCACTGATGAACCGCGGCGCAACGCTCCAGTGCGGCAGGCTGACCGCGACGCGGCGGCGTTCGCGCAGGGCGGTCAGGGTGCGTTCGATTTCCGGGGTGCCGCTGCCGCGCATTTCCAGCAAGACATGGGGACGGGAGAGATAGGTTGGCAGGTCGAGAACACCTCCGGCGGGAAGGCTCTGGCGATCCAGGAGGCAGACGTAGCGCTCCTCGAACAGCGGTGTGCTGCGCAGTTCGCCAGGCAATTCGGGGAGCACGCCGGCGGCGAGGTCGATGTCGCCGTTAAGCAGGCCTTCGACCATGCCTTCGCGGCTGGCATGGCTGATTTGCAGATCAATGCCCGGCGCTTCGGTGCACAGGGTGCGAATCAGGCCGGGCAGGATGATCGCCGCGCCGTAGTCCGACATCGCGATGCGAAAGGTCCGACGGGCGCTGGCCGGGTCGAAGGTATTCGGCGCCAGCAGCGATTGCACCTGGGCCAGAATTTCGGCCAGTGGCGCCGCCAGCTCCAGCGCCCGCGCGGTGGGGACCAGCCCCGAACCGGCACGCACCAACAATGGATCACCCAGCAAGTCGCGCAGACGCGCCAACGCGTGGCTGACCGCCGGTTGACTCAGGTGCAGGCGTTCGGCGGCGCGGGTCACGTGTTGCTCGCCGAGCAAGGCGTCGAGGATCACCAGCAGGTTGAGGTCGATGCGGCGCAGATCATTCATTCGATGCATGTTCCGGATACCAAAACAGAATTTAAATCTGCGCGACGAATATCCTAGAGTCCAGCAAAACCTTGCCGGAGAACGATCATGGGAACGATGCAGTGGGTCGGATTGCTGCTTTTGGCGGTATTCGCCGGGGCGGTGGTGCCGTTTCAGAGTGCGATCAACATCAATCTGGCACGGGGGTTGGGGCATCCGCTGTGGGCGACGCTCACCTCGCTGGTGGTGAGCGTGCTGGTGTTGTTGCCGGTGATTGTCGTCCTGCGCTTGCCACTGCCGTCGCTGGCCCCGCTCGGCAAGCTGCCGCTGTGGATGTGGACCGGCGGAGCGTTCGGAGTGTGCTTCGTGGCGCTGGCGGTGGTGTTGCTGCCGAAGCTGGGGGCTTCGGGATTTCTGGCGCTGGCCCTGACCGGGCAAATGATCACATCAATCGTGCTGGATCATTTCGGCCTGTTCGGGCTGGTAGAGAAACACCTGACATTGCCGCGCCTGTTCGGCGCGCTGTTGTTGATGGCGGGAGTGGTGCTGATCCAGTTTGGCGACTCGGCTTCCAAGTCCATGGCATCGGCGGGCTGATCGTGCGCTATCGGCACGACCAGCCCGACACCTCAGTACTTGTCCAGCGTGCGCAGTTTCTGCGGCAGCCCCCACAGCAGCAACGCCGCCGCGATCAGCGCCGCCACGCCGATGACATACAGCGCCGGCGTGGTGCTGCCGGTCAGGTCCCTGATCCGGCCGACCATCACCGGGCTGACGATGCCGCCGAACTGGCCCAGGGTGTTGATCACCGCAATCCCGCCCGCCGCACCGGCCCCGGCGCCGGCCAGCAACTTCGGTGGCAGGGTCCAGAAGCTCGGAATCGACGCGATGATCCCGGCGCCCAGCAATCCAAGGGCGACGATCAGGAAGGTGGTGTGACTGGCGAAAATCCCCGCGCTGAAGAACCCGATAGCGCCGACGATCACCAGCCCCGCGACAAACTTGCGCCGCTCACCCGTGGCATCGGACAGACGACCGATCACCACCATGCTGATCGCACCGCAGATATACGGGATTGAGGTCAGCAGGCCGATCATCACCGGGCTCTCGGTGCCGGCACTGCGGATCAGTTGCGGGGCCCAGAAATTCAGGCCGTAGGACGCGACCTGGATCAGGAAGTAGATCAGCCCCAGGGTCAGGAAACCGGGAATCTTCAGCGCCGCCAGCAACGAGCCGCCGCTCTTGTGCGGTTCGTGATGGGCGATTCGGCTGGCCAGCAGTTTTTTCTCTTCCGGGGTCAGCCAGTGAGCGTCCTCGATGCGGTCCTTGAGCAAGGTCAGCACCAGGAAACCCAGCCCGACGCACGGCACGCCACCGAGCAGAAACAACCAGTGCCAGCCGCGCATTTGCAGCACGCCGTCGAGGTGTTCCAGCACCAGTCCGGAGAACGGCGCACCGACCAGCCCGGCAAACGCCGAGGCCAGGAACAGCATCGAGGTGATGCGGCCACGAAAATGCTGCGGGAACCACAGCGTCAGGTAATAAAGCACGCCGGGGGCGAAACCGGCCTCCATCGCGCCGATCAGAAAGCGCAGCACGTAGAACTGCCATTCGCTGTTGACGAATACCATCAGTGCCGTCGCCACGCCCCAGGACATCATGATCCGGGCGATCCAGCGCCGCGCGCCGACCTTGTACAGCATCATGTTGCTCGGTACTTCGAACAGCACGTAACCGACCACGAACAGCCCGGCACCGAGACCGTAAGCGGTGTCGCTCAGGCTCAGGTCGGCCTGCAACTGGAACTTGGCGAAGCTGATGTTGATGCGGTCGAAGAAGGCGAACAGGTAGCAGACCATGATCAGCGGCATCAGGCGCCAGGCGACCTTGCTGACCAGGGCTTTTTCGGCGTCGTGATCGACGGACGAGCTTGCGCCCGCCTCCATTACATTGAGGCTCATAGTTTTTCTCCAGGCGGACTGCCGGTGGGCGTCCGATTGTTTTTGTTGTCTGGTTCGGGGGTTGTCAGTGAGCGTGTGAAATCAGCCGGGAATCGGGTGCAGATCGCAATTGCGTCCGGCCTTGGCCAGTTGACCGGGCACTTCATGACCCAGCAGCGCGGGCAGTCCACGGGACAGTTTCAGCAGCAACGGCAGATCGATGCCGGTGCGAATGCCGACTTCGTCGCAGAGGTTCACCAGGTCTTCGGTGCAGATGTTGCCCGAGGCACCGGGCGCGAACGGACAGCCGCCTAGCCCGCCCAGCGCCGCGTCGAAACGCCGGGCGCCCGCTTCGTAAGCCGCCAGCACATTGCACAATCCCAGGCCTCGGGTGTTGTGAAAGTGCAGGGTCAGATCCGCCGCCGAAACCCGCTGCAACACCCGTCGCACCAGTCGGTCGACCTGTCGCGGATTGGCCATGCCGGTGGTGTCGGCCAGGGTGATGCCCTGAATGCCGAGTGCCTGATAGGCCTCGACGATTTGCAGCACGCGGTCTTCGTCGATCCTGCCCTCGAACGGGCAACCAAACGTCGTCGCGATGCTGCCGTTGAGCCGCACGCCCGAGCCGCTGGCAAAGGTCACGATCTCGCCGAACGCCGCCAGCGAGGCTTCGCACCGCATGCGCATGTTCGCCAGGTTGTGGGTCTGGCTGGCGGACATCACCAGGTTCAGTTCATCGGCCCCGGACTCCAGCGCCCGTTGCGCGCCTTTGAGGTTGGGAATCAGCGCGACATAAATCACCCCCGGCTGGCGCCGGATACCCTTGAACACCTGCTCGCCATCGCGCAGGGCCGGGATCGCTTTCGGCGAGACGAACGAGCCGGCCTCGATGCGGCGGAATCCGGCCCGGGACAGTTGATCGATCAGGGCGATCTTGTCTTCGGTCTCGACCCAGGTCGGCTCGATCTGCAGGCCGTCCCGGGGCGAGACTTCCTGGACGATCAGGGTCTGCGAGTAATCGCTGATCATTGCACCACCCCCTGGCTTTTCAGGCGTTCGATGTCCGAAGCGGTCAGGCCCAGACCGGCGAGGATGGTATCGGTGTGCTGGCCGAGGCCGGGGCCCGACCAGTTCACCCCGCCGGGGGTCTCCGAGAGTTTGGGCACGATGCCCGGCATCTTCACCGTCGCCCCGCCGGGCAACGCGGCGTCGAGCAACATGTCCCGGGCCTGATAGTGCGGATCGGCAACGATGTCGGCTACCGAGTAGATGCGGCCGGCCGGCACTTCGGCGGCTTCCAGTGCGGCCAGTACGTCATGGATCGGCAGGCTGCTGGTCCAGTGGGTGATGGCGGCATCGAGCAGTCCACTCTTCGCGGCACGACCGTCGTTGTGGGCGAACTCTTCGGCTTCGGCCAGATCATCCCGACCGATGACCTGCATCAGGCGCTTGTAGATCGGGTCGCTGTTGCCGGCGATCACCACGTAGGCGCCATCGGCCGTGAGGTAGGTGTTGGAGGGTGCGATGCCCGGCAACGCGCCGCCGCTGCGTTCGCGGACATGGCCGAGCATGTCGTATTCCGGCACCAGGCTTTCCATGACGTTGAACACGCTTTCGGCCAGCGACACATCGACAACCTGCCCGCCGCCCTGCCCGGTCTTGACCCGCAGCAGCGACATCAGTGCACCGATCACCGCATGCAGTGAAGCCAGCGAATCGCCGAGGCTGACGCCGACCCGCGCCGGGGGCGAACCGGGGGTGCCGGTGGTGTAGCGAATGCCGCCCATGGCCTCGCCGATCGCACCGAAACCGGGGCGGTCACGGTAAGGGCCGGTCTGGCCGTAGCCGGAAATGCGCACCAGGGTCAGATTGGGGTTGAGCGCGTGCAGCACGTCCCAGCCCAGGCCGAGTTTTTCCAGGGCGCCGGGGCGCAGGTTTTCGATGATCACGTCGGCATCGCACGCCAATTGCCTGACCAGCTCGATGCCTTCGGCCGACTTCAGATTGAGCGCCAGGGATTTCTTGTTGCGCGCCTGCAGGTACCACCACAGTGACGTCCCTTCGTGCAGCTTGCGCCATTTGCGCAGCGGGTCGCCCTGCCCCATGGCTTCGATCTTGATCACTTCGGCGCCGAACTCGGCGAGCATGCGCGCGGCAAACGGCGCGGCGATCAGGGTGCCGATTTCGATCACTTTGATCGCACTCAAAGGGGCAGTCATCGCGGGGTACCTCTTGTTCTTGGAATTGCGGCCAAGGCTAGAGGAACGTCATGGCTGCGATCCAGCCGTCACTCGGCAACGGCCGTTCGCCAAACGCGAACGCTCAGCTGGCTGCGCGCAAATGCTCGAACAGGATCCGGCTCACCGGCGACAACCCGGCCTCGTCACGCACCACCACGATCAGGTCGCGATCCGACCAGCCATCGGTCAGCGGCACCGCGTGCAGCCCCAGCGCCCGACCGAATAACTCATAAGCGCGCTGCGGCAGGATGCCGATGCCCATGTTGGCCTGGACCATCCGGCACACCGCATCGAAGCCCGGAACATGAATGCGGATTCGCAACACCTTGCCGGCCTGTCGCGCAGCGGCATGGGTGCGCATGTTGATCGAACTGGCGGCATGCAGGCCGACGTAATCGCTGTCGAGGGTTTCGCTGAAGGCCACGGATTCACGCACCGCCAACGGATGTTCGGGCAGCATCACCACCACCAGTTTGTCGCGGCGATAGCGCACGCTGTGCAGGCCTTTGATGTCGCTGTCACTGGAACAGATGCCCAGATCCGCCACGCCATCGAGCACGCCCTGAACCACGCCGGCGCTGGGCCGCTCTTCCAGATCGGTCTTGACCTGCGGCTGTTGCGCAGTGAAATCGCGCAGGTCTTCGGGGAGAAACTGAATGATCGCCGACAGGTTCGCCAGCATCCGCACATAGCCGCGCACGCCGTGGCTGTGCTCGCCCAGTTCAAGGCCCATTTTCTCGACGTTGAACAACATCTGCCGGGCGTGGTGCAACAGGGTTTCGCCGGCCGGGGTCAGGGTCATGCCTTTGGCCTGACGCACGAACAGGCTGATGCCCAGTGCTTCCTCCAGCTCCATCAAGCGCTTGCTCGCCGCCGACACGGCAATCGCCTCGCGGGAAGCGGCACGGGTCAGCGTGCCTTCCTCGTGGACGGCGACGAACAGTTGCAGGGTGATCAGGTCGAGGCGGCGGATCAGGCTTTTTTGCAGCATGGCAAGCTCGATAACGTGGGTCGTTTGTGTCGGCAGAATAGCCGGGATTGCTCTTCGGACAGACACTCAATTGCCTTACAAACTTTTCCGGTAGCGCCCTACGAGCAAAACTCCAAAATCGCTCAGTACTTGCGGAGGGATCCGATTCTGGCCTGGCCTGGCTCTCTGTAAAGTCTGGCAACACACACAATTTGCAACACCCCATGGATTGCCCTGCTCAAGGAGAGCTGCCTGTGAATCACCTGTCGGAATCCGCCAACACTTTCTCCAATTACCGCAAAGTCATCGCTTTGGCAGACCACGATTGGGAGGCTGCGGAGGCTGGAAAAATCGCCGCCCTCAACGTCGAGGTCAAAGGCTGTAATCACTGGCTCGATCAGCACGGGCGCTCTCTCCATCACTTTTGCACCTCGTCCTATCTGGGCCTCGATCACCATCCCGCACTGCTTGAGGGGGCTATCACAGCGCTGCGTGAAACCGGCACGCTGCGCGTTGCCAACTCGAAGAACCGCTGCAAGCTGGCGCTGCTCGATCATTACGAAAGCGAACTGTCGGAACTGTTCGGCGCTGTGTGCCTGAGCAGTCTGTCCTGCAGCGCCGCGAGTGCCGGAATCCTGCCGTTGCTGGCCAGCGGCGTATTCACCCAGAACCGCCCGCCGGTGATGGTGTTCGATCGCCTGGCGCATTATTCGATGAATCACTTGAAAGCCAGTTGCGCCGACGAAACCCAGGTATTGACCTGCCCCCACAACGACATGGATTTTCTCGAATCGGTGTGCCAGCGTCATACCGCCGTCGCCTACATAGCCGACGGGGCCTACAGCATGGGCGGCGTGGCCAATCTGGACGGTCTGCTGTACCTGAAGGAACGTTATGGCCTGTTTCTTTACCTCGATGATTCCCACGCGCTGTCGGTGGTCGGCAGCAACGGCGCCGGTCTTGTACGGCCAAGAATGCCGGCGCTGGAAGAGGATTGCCTGATCGTCGCTTCGCTGGCCAAATCGTTCGGGGCCAGCGGTGGTCTGGTGATGCTCGGGAATGAGCGGCAGAGGAAGTTGATCCAGCGTTACGGCGGGCCGAGCAACTGGTCGCAAAGCCTCAATTGCGCGGCCATCGGCGCGGGCCTTGCGTCGATCCAGTTGCATCGCAGTGCCGAACTGCGCGCCTTGCAGGTTCGGCTCCAGGCCAATATTCGCCTGTTCGACAGCCTCTTGAGCACCGAACAGCACGGCAGCCCCATGGCCATCCGCCTGATCAACTGCGGCGAGGCCGCTCTGGCCAATCGAATCGCCATTGAACTGGCCGAACACGGCTTTTTCACCAGCGCGGTGTTTTTCCCGGTAGTGGCCCAAGGCAAGGCCGCGATCCGCGTGACCCTGCGCGCCGACATGGCATCGACACTGATCCATCACTTCTGTGATTTGATCACCGGACTGTTACTGACTCACAGCGGCCATCGCCACCGCTGAACCTTCACGGACGACTCATGAACCCCAGCCTCATCCTGCTTGTTACCTGCTCGACCGTGGCCGTTGGCGCTGCTGTGCTGCGTCCTGGCGTTGGGCGTGGTGCTCTGCACGAGGCTCACGCCCGATCGTCAGTCCGCTTAAAACGCGCTGCGGAAAATCTCTTCGATCTGCCGTTGATCCGCCGCCCGTGGGTTGGTGAAACCGCAGGCGTCTTTCAGGGCGTTGGCCGCGAGTACCGGGATGTCGGTGCACTTGGCACCAAGGTCACGCAAGCCACCGGGGATGTCGACGTCTTTGGCCAGACAACGGATCGCGGCAATCGCCGCCTGCGCGCCCTCCTCCGGACTGAAGCCGCGAATGTCGGCACCCATGGCGTGGGCCACATCGGTGAGGCGATCGGCGCAGACCGATGCGTTGAACGTCTGCACATGGGGCAACAACACCGCGTTGCACACCCCGTGAGGCAAATCGTAGAAACCGCCCAACTGGTGCGCCATCGCATGCACGTAGCCGAGGGACGCATTGTTGAACGCCATGCCCGCGAGGAATTGCGCATACGCCATGTTTTCCCGTGCGGCCAGGTCACTGCCGTCGCGTACCGCCAAACGCAGGTTGTTGCTGATCAGGGTCATCGCTTTCAGCGCGCAGGCGTCGGTGATCGGATTGGCAGCGGTGGACACGTAGGCTTCGATCGCATGGGTCAGCGCGTCCATGCCGGTGGCGGCGGTCAGGCTTTTCGGCATGGCGACCATCAGCGCCGGGTCGTTGACCGACAGCAGCGGCGTGACGTTGCGGTCGACGATGGCCATTTTCACGTGGCGGGTTTCGTCGGTGATAATGCAGAAACGGGTCATTTCGCTGGCGGTGCCGGCGGTGGTGTTGATGGCGATCAGCGGCAGTTGCGGCTTGGTCGATTGATCGACACCTTCGTAGTCGCGGATCTGCCCGCCGTTGGTGGCGCACAAGGCGATGCCTTTGGCGCAGTCGTGGGGCGAGCCACCGCCGAGGGAGACGACGAAGTCGCAACGACTCTCCTTGAGCAGCGCCAGGCCTGACTCGACGTTGGCGGTGCTCGGGTTGGGCTTGGCGCCGTCGAAGATCACCGAATCGATGTCCTGCATCGCCAGTTTCTCGGCAATCATCGTCGCCACACCGGCCTTGGCCAGACCGGCGTCGGTGACGATCAGCGCCTTGCGAAAACCGTAGTTGCGGATCGCATTCATGGCTTCATCAAGGCAGCCGCTGCCCATGATGTTGACCGCGGGAATGAAAAAGGTGCTGCTCATGGCGCGTCTCCTGACTGGGGCCGAATCGACGCTTGCAATTCGGCGGGTGCGCAAAGGATCGACTGATCGGTCACGGCGGATGTTGATCTGGCTCAATGCCCGCTCGTGATAAAGTCGCCGTCCATCTGCCCCTTTGTTTTGAGACGTGCCCTGCAATGACCGATTTTCTGGATGTCGACGCCACACTCGAAGACTGGAACGCGTTGCGCGCCACCACCGACTTCAGTGGCCTGCTGCTGGGCAACGGCGCCAGTCGCGCGGTGTGGGACGATTTCGGCTACGACTCGCTGTTCGAAAACGCCCGCACGGTGGAAGAAAAACCGTTGAGCCCGTCGGAACTGAGCGTGTTCGACGCCCTGCACACGCGCAGCTTCGAGCAGGTGCTCGGCGCGCTGAAAACCACCAGCCGGGTCAACAAGGCACTGGCCGTCAGCTCGGCCGCGCCGCGCAATCGCTACTACGCGATCAAGGAGGCGCTGATCAACGCCGTCCACGATTTGCACATTCCGTGGCGACTGGTCGAAGCCTCGACCCTGAGCATTCTTAACCGCGAACTGGCGAGTTACCGCACGGTGTTCACCACCAATTACGACCTGCTCAACTACTGGGCCCTGCAACACCAGGGCGAGGCCATCGACGACCTGTTCAACGGCCCCGACGCCAGCTTCGATCTGTGCGAAAGCAGCACTGACAAACCACGTTTGCTGTACCTGCACGGCGGCCTGCATCTGGTACGCAACCAGGACGGCACCGCCCGCAAACTGACCGCCACCGAGGGCACGCTGCTGGGCAGTTTCGCGATCAACAACACGATCAAGACCCTCGATGACGTGCCACTGTTCGTCAACGAAGGGCCGAGCGCGGACAAGCTCAAGACCATCCGCAGTTCCGATTACCTGTCGTTCTGCTATGACCAGTTGCTCGCGCACGGCGACAACCTGTGCATCTTCGGCCATGCCCTGGGCGAGCAGGATGCGCACATAGTCCGGGCGCTGCGGCTGGCGAAACCGAAGACCGTGGCGATCTCGATCTACCCGCGCAGCGCGGCGTTCATCCAGCACCAGAAGCGCCACTACGCGAAGGTGTTCGAGGGCACGGGCGCCCGATTGCGGTTCTATGACTCGAAGAGCCATGCGTTGGGCAATCCAAAGCTGTCGGTGCCGGTCGAGGTCTGATCACTCCTCGCGGCTGTGCACCACCACCAGTAACTGCGCCTGCTCCTCGCCCACCGAGCGGATCCGGTGCGGTTTCTGCGCATTGAAGTGCAGCGCGTCCCCCCGCTCCAGCAACACCCGTTCGTTCATGAAGTCCACTTCGACCCGGCCTTCGTGAACGAACAAAAACTCCTCACCCAAGTGTTCCTTGAAGGTCTTGTCGGTGAATTCAGTCGGCGGATAGATGATGAACGGCAGCAGGCTGCGTTCACTGACCTGATGGGCCAGCACCGCGTAACCCGGGCTGTGATCGTTGGCCGCCAGGGACTGACGTTCGTGGCTGCGCACCAGGCTGTAGCTGTCGAGGCTGACGTTGTCTTCGGAGAACAGCTCTTCGACTTTCACGTTCAGCGCCTTGGCCAGTTTCAGCGCGGCGGCAATCGACGGCGTGTTCAACCCGCGCTCGACCTTCGACAGATAACTCTTGGTCATGCCGGATTTCTCGGCCAGCGCCTCAAGGGTTACGCCAAGTTTTTTTCTCAATAATTTCAAACGGATAGACATGCGAAGCGATTAATCCAGCAAAGGAAAGACGATTTGTCCTTGCCAATGACACAAAGTGTCATATAGCCTCATAAGTGTCATCCATGGCAACCACCACAGGACACGGATATGGCCAAGACATTAGCACTACCCAAAGACCAACTGGTCAAGCAAGCGCTGACCCAGATGCAAAAAAACCTGGCGGATAATACGTGGACGGACCGGCAAAAGCTGGCCCTGACCTGCCGGATCCTGTTCGAGAACGGCCACGATTCGGGCCTCGCCGGGCAGATCACCGCCCGTGGCCCTCAGCCGGGTACTTACTACACGCAGCAACTGGGCCTGGGTTTCGACGAAATCACCGCGAGCAATCTGCTTTTGGTCAACGAAGACCTGGAAGTGCTCGAAGGCCACGGCATGGCCAACCCGGCCAACCGCTTCCACAGCTGGGTGTACCGCGCCCGGCCGGACGTGAACTGCATCATTCACACTCACCCGACGCACATTGCCGCGCTGTCGATGCTGGAAGTGCCGCTGCAGATTTCCCACATGGACCTGTGCCCGCTGTACGACGATTGCGCGTTCCTTGAAGGCTGGCCGGGTGTGCCGGTGGGCAACGAAGAAGGCGAGTTGATTGCCGGTGCGTTGGGCGACAAACGGGCGATCCTGCTTTCCCACCACGGGCAGCTGTCCACCGGCACAACCATCGAGGAAGCCTGTGTCATCGCGCAACTGATCGAGCGCGCCGCCAAGCTGCAATTGCTGGCGATGGCTGCCGGGACGATCAAGCCGATCATCCCCGAGCTGGGTCGCGAGGCCCATGACTGGGTCTCGAAACCCAAACGCCACGCCGCTGCATTCAACTACTACGCCCGGCAGAACCTGCGTCAGCACGCCGATTGCCTGAACTGAACACCTCATCCTTGCGGAGCACTCACATGTCCAACATTCACGGCATCATCGGCTACACCATCACCCCGTTCGGCGCCAACGGCGAAGGCGTTGACCTGCCGGCCCTCGGCCGTTCGATCGACCGGCTGATCGCCGGCGGCGTCCACGCCATCGCCCCGCTGGGCAGCACCGGCGAAGGCGCTTACCTGAGCGATGCGGAGTGGGATCAGGTCGCCGAGTTCAGCATCAAACACGTGGCCAAACGGGTGCCGACCGTGGTCAGCGTATCCGACCTGACCACCGCCAAAGCGGTGCGTCGCGCACGCTTTGCCGAAGCTCACGGCGCCGACGTGGTGATGGTGCTGCCGGCGTCCTACTGGAAGCTCACCGAAGCGGAGATCCTTGCGCATTACCGCGCCATCGGCGACAGCATCGGCGTGCCGATCATGCTCTACAACAACCCGGCCACCAGCGGCACCGACATGTCGGTGGAGCTGATCCTGCGCATCGTCAACGGCGTGGAAAACGTGACCATGGTCAAGGAGAGCACCGGCGACATCCAGCGCATGCACAAGCTGCAACTGCTCGGCGAAGGCCGGGTGCCGTTCTACAACGGCTGCAATCCGCTGGCGCTGGAAGCGTTCGCCGCCGGGGCGAAAGGCTGGTGCACGGCGGCGCCGAACCTGATTGCGCAACTCAACCTGGATTTGTACGAAGCCACGCTGGCGGGGGATCTGGGCAAGGCGCGTGAGCTGTTCTACCGCCAGTTGCCGCTGCTGGACTTCATCCTCAAGGGCGGCTTGCCGGCGACGATCAAGGCCGGGCTGCGACTGACCGATCTGGAAGTCGGCGATCCGCGGTTGCCGGTGTTCCCGCTGAGCGAGGCCGGGCGCAATCAGTTGCAGGCCATTCTCAAAACCCTGAGCTGAGTTCAACGTACACACCAACCCTGTGGGATCAACCTCGCTCTCACAGGGTTTTGTGCTGGATTCAAAGCACCGGCAGGGTTTTATCCTTGATCACCTTGGTCGGCCCATTGGCCTTCACGGCGGCGATGCCTTTGGCACACGCGGCGTCGGACGAGTAGGACTCGCTGCTGCCGATGACCTGGTGATTGGCAGCCTTGAGGTTGAAATACGGATGCCCGTCCTTTGTCGATTTCTTCTCGTAGCGCTCGTCCAGCGGGCTGTTGACCTGCACCGAAGCGATGCCGTTGTCGGCGGCCGTGCGGGTGGTGTACAGCTCGCTGGTCAGAATGGTTTCGGCATTCGCCGCTTTCAGCACGAACTTGTACTGGCCGTTGCTGCTTTTGCTCAACTCATACCATCCGGACATGCTGTTTCTCCTTATCGATGTGTCACAGGGTGATTTTGGTTCCAAGCAACCCCAGGAAACCGGCCAGCCAGTTCGGGTGCGCCGGCCAGGCGGGAGCCGTGGCCAGATTGCCCTGGACATGGCCGTCCGTGACCGGGATGTCGATGTAGGTGCCACCGGCCAGACGCACTTCCGGGGCACAGGCCGGATAGGCGCTGCACTCGCGTCCCTCGAGAATCCCCGCCGCCGCCAGCAGCTGCGCACCGTGACAGACGGCAGCAATCGGCTTGCCGGCCTTGTCGAAAGCCCTCACTAGTTCCAGGACTTTTTCGTTCAGCCGCAGGTATTCCGGCGCACGGCCACCGGGTACCAGCAGTGCGTCGTAGTCCTTGGCATCGACCTTGGCGAAATCAAAGTTCAGGGCAAACAGATGCCCGGGTTTCTCGCTGTAGGTCTGGTCGCCTTCAAAGTCATGAATTGCGGTGCGCACCGTCTTGCCGGCGGCTTTGTCCGGGCACACGGCGTGGACGGTGTGCCCGACCATTTGCAGGGCCTGGAACGGCACCATCACTTCGTAGTCTTCGACGTAATCGCCAACCAGCATCAGAATCTTTTTCGCGGCCATGGGCAGGGCTCCTCTGGTGAATGCACAGGAGTATTCAAAATAGTCCAAGGACCGCGATGGCGTTCGCAAACTGTATGGATAACTCTGCTCTCAGCTGTAACAGCCCGATTGCCGTGGTTTGTGGCTAGATGAATGAATCTCCCTGCCACCCTCGAATCTGGTTGCCCTCATGTCTTCGCGCGAAAACACCGGCATGGCCCTCGGCCTGCTCGGCGTGGTGATTTTCAGCCTTACCCTGCCCTTCACCCGCATCGTGGTGCAGGAACTGCACCCGCTGCTCAATGGCCTGGGCCGTGCGTTGTTCGCGGCGATTCCGGCAGCGGCGCTGCTGTTGTGGCGACGGGAAAAGTGGCCGACCTGGAAGCAGGTCAAAGGCCTGAGTTTGGTGATCGCCGGGGTGATTCTCGGTTTTCCGGTGCTGTCGGCCTGGGCCATGCAGACCTTGCCGGCGTCCCACGGCGCGCTGGTCAACGGTTTGCAGCCGCTGTGCGTGGCGCTGTATGCCGCGTGGCTGTCCCATGAACGTCCGTCGAAAGCCTTCTGGGCCTGTGCCGCGCTGGGCAGTGCGCTGGTGCTGGGCTATGCGTTGTATACCGGCGCCGGCAGCATTCAGGCCGGTGATTTGCTGATGTTGGGTGCGATCGCGGTAGGCGGCCTCGGTTATGCCGAGGGCGGGCGTCTGGCCCGGGAGATGGGCGGCTGGCAAGTGATCTGCTGGGCGCTGGTGCTGTCGACGCCGCTGCTGATCGGCCCGGTGCTGTATCTGGGTTTCCAGCATCAGGGCGCGGTGTCGGCGAAAACCTGGTGGGCCTTCGGTTACGTCGCGCTGTTTTCGCAGTTCCTGGGCTTTTTCGCCTGGTACGCCGGGCTGGCCATGGGGGGCATTGCCCGGGTCAGTCAGATCCAGTTGTTGCAGATCTTCTTCACCATCGCGTTTTCCGCGCTGTTCTTCGGCGAACACGTGGAACCGATCACCTGGCTGTTCGCCTGCGGGGTGATCGCGACGGTGATGCTCGGGCGCAAGACCGCGGTGCGCCCGGCTCAACCGGGCACGTTACCGGCCGGGGTTCAGCTCAAGCCTTGAGCTTCAGCAGGCCATCAGCGAGCAGCAGGGTTTCGAGGCAGTGCTCGCTGATCTGGTAGAACGCTTTCAATTCCTGGATCTTCACCAGCAGCTGAGTCGGGTCCACCGGCTCGGCGCGCTTCACGGCGAGGATCATCTTGTTCTTGTTGGTGTGGTCCAGGGAGATGAACTCGAACACCTTGGTCTCGTAACCGCAGGCTTCGAGGAACAGCGCACGCAAACTGTCGGTGACCATTTCCGCCTGCTGGCCCAGGTGCAGGCCGTATTGCAGCATCGGCTTGAGCAGCGCCGGGCTCTGGATCTGCAGGCGGATCTGTTTGTGGCAGCACGGCGAGCACATGATGATCGAGGCACCGGAGCGGATGCCGGTGTGGATCGCATAATCGGTGGCGATGTCGCAGGCATGCAGGGCGATCATCACGTCCAGCTCGCTCGGCGCCACACTGCGCACATCGCCGCACTTGAACACCAGCCCCGGGTGTTCGAGCTTCTGCGCGGCGGTGTTGCACAGGTTGACCATTTCTTCACGCAGCTCGACACCGGTGACTTCGCCCTCGGCCTTCAACGTGTTGCGCAGATAGTCATGAATGGCGAACGTCAGGTAACCCTTGCCCGAACCGAAATCCGCCACCCGCACCGGTTTGTCGAGAGCCAGCGGTGACGAAGTCAAAGCACGGCTGAAGACTTCGATGAACTTGTTGATCTGCTTCCACTTGCGCGACATCGCTGGAATCAGCTCGTGTTGCGCGTTGGTGACGCCCAGATCCTTGAGGAACGGTCGGTTCAGGTCGAGGAAGCGGTTTTTCTCGCGGTTATGCTCGGCAGACGGCACTTCACGCAATTGCTGGGGCTTGCTCATGAACAGCGAGCTCTTGCCCTTTTTGCTGTATTCGAGCTGGGCTTCGTCAGTCAACGCCAGCAAATGCGCATTTTTGAACGCCGCCGGCAGCAGCCCGGCAATCGTCGCCACTGCTTCGTCCAGCGGCAGATTCTTGGTGATGTCGCGGGTCTTGTAGCGATAGACGAACGACAGGCACGGCTGCGCCTTGACCGTCACCGGTTTGATGATGATCCGCTGCAGGTCCGCTTCTTCGCCGACGTACTTGGCCAGCACCAGTTTGATAAAGCCGTTCTGTTCGAGGCTGGTTTGCAGCAGCTCGATGAACCGGGCGTGGTGATCGGGCGCCGGTTTGGCAGATGCGGAGGGAGCGGTAACGGACATGGGAAAAAGCGGCCTCGGACGGGCAAATCGGGAATGGACGCTAGTTTAGGGGGGATGGGGATTGGGGACACGCTCTTATTTACCGAACGGCTTTTAAAAGCGGCCCTCACCCCAGCCCTCTCCCTGTATGTACCGGAGACATGGTGGACAGGTGTTCGGAGACATGGTGGACACTTTTAAATAGACACATTGCTCATCGCGAAGGAGATGGCCTGTGTCTTGGGAAGAGGTGTCTACCGTGCAGCTAGTCT
>NZ_JAFGYZ010000028.1:0-77423 GCF_017491585.1 Pseudomonas sp. 58(2021) | reverse complement strand
CCCTCCGCCGCCGGAATTTTCCCAAGGCGTCGAAGGACAACGTCCGACACCAGATCCGCGCTTCTCCCATCGACCGCCGCGCCCCTGGTTCGGCGGGCCGCTGGTGCCACTGACCTTTCAGTTCATCTCACTGATGATCGCTGCGTGGTACGGCGCCAAACTCTTGAGCCGGCCGATCCAGCGTCTGAGCGACGCCGCCGAACGCCTCAGCGAAAACCTCGACAGCCCGCCGCTGGATGAATCAGGCCCGCGAGAAGCCCGACAGGCCGCTCACACCTTCAACCTGATGCAACAGCGGATTCGCGAACAGGTTCAGCAACGCGCACGAATGCTCGGCGCCGTCTCCCACGACCTGCGCACGCCACTGTCGCGGCTGAAACTGCGCCTGGAAAAGATCGACGACGACAAGCTCCAGGGCCAGATGCGTCAGGACCTGAACGACATGATCGGCATGCTCGATGCCACCCTCACCTACCTGCACGAACAGCGCACCAGCGAAGCGCTGCAGATGATGGACGTGCAGGCGCTGGTCGAATCACTGTGCGAAAACGCCCAGGATCAAGGCGCCGACGTACAGGTCAGCGGCCACTGCGCGCCCTTGCAGGTGCAGCCGATGGCACTGCGCTCGTGCATCAACAACCTGATGGACAACGCCCTGCGCTACGCCGGCCAAGCTCACATCGAACTGCAGGATCAGCGCGAACACCTGCTGATCCGCGTCATCGACCACGGCCCGGGCATCGCCGCCGACAAGCGCGAAGCGGTGTTCGAACCGTTCTTCCGCCTCGAAGGCTCACGCAACCGCAACTCCGGTGGCGTTGGCCTGGGCATGACCATCGCCCGGGAAGCCGCGCAACGCCAGGGCGGCCAGTTGAACCTCGAAGAGACGTCTGGCGGCGGCCTCACCGCCGTAATTCGCCTGCCCCGCCACTGACGCCGACTGTGTACCGCCCGGTACAAAATCCACATACCCACGACACCTCCCGCCTTGACGCTGCATAAGCCGGTACACAAACCGGTTTTCCAGTCCAAGGAGAGAGCCCGATGATCGGTAGCGTGAGCAACTACACGAGCTACACCAGCACCAGCAGCACCACCACGCAAAACGCCCGCAGCCAGCAACTGCAAAAAGAACTGTTCGCCAAACTCGACAGCAACGGCGACAGCGCGGTGGATCAGGACGAACTGAGCAGCGCCCTATCGCAAAAATCCAATGACGGTTTGCTGGTCAACCTGAGCAAACAATTCGGCGACCTGGACAGCGACAGCAACGGCAGCCTCAGCGCCGACGAAATGGCCGCCATGGCGCCACCACCGCCACCCGACCACAACCGGGCCCCCAACACCGACCTGGCCGACGCCCTGATCAAAGCCCTGGACACCGACGGCGACGGCGCCATCAACGGCGACGAACTGAGCAGCGCGTTGCAGGCCAGCGAAAGCACCTCGTCCTCCAGCAGCGATAGCAGTGCGGCGCTGCTCAAGGTACTGGATAGCGACAGCAGTGGTGGCGTGAGCAGTGACGAGTTGAAGGTGGCGTTACAGGCGGGGCGCCAGCGTCCGGGCGATGAACAGACTGCCAGTACTACTCAAACCACTACCGAAGCGTTGAACCGGATGATTGCCAATCTGAGCAAGCAGTATTCGCTTGGTGGAACGGCGTCGGTGGGCAAGTATTTGAATGTGGCGACTTGAAGTAATGCGGTGAAGTGATCGCTGGGCGATCAGAGCTTGCCGGGTTAGTCGTTTGCCTTCGTTTTGCGGGGTGTCAATGAAAGCCACCCCTCACCCTAGCCCTCTCCCATAGGGAGAGGGGACTGACCGAGTTGTTTGGGAGAGGTACGCCGACGTGACATACCGAGGTGAACTCGGGTCTTTAAAAGCACACATCCCGCACCGGCCTCCTCTACCTCTACCTCTACCTCTGCTTCTGCCTTGGCTTTGGCTTCCCACCACTCAACACGATGAGCGTTAGCTCAAGTACCGCTTTTGACGTACCGGCCCCGTTGAGAGGCTGAGTGGAGGGATTTATCCGGGGGTGGGCGCGTAGCGCCGTTTGGCGAAGCCAAACACATCGAGAGGAGGTGCAGCGAAGCAAACCGTAGGCGATGCCCCCGGATGAATCCCGGAGCGAAGGGACGCCGAGCCACAGCGAGGCGCCGAACGTTGGGGCCAAGCCTTTTGGTTCCTTTTTGGCGTCTGAAAAAGGGACTCGCCGTAAGGGCGAAACCGCCAGCCGCAACACCCGAAGAAACGGATATTCACCCAAAACAACCCAAAGCCTGGCCGGCCCGAAGGCCGCCAAGGCTAACCTTCAACGCCGATCCTCAACCCGCCCCTGACTCTTGCTCCAATCCGTCAACAAACTATAAGCAACCGCCAAAAGCGTAGGCCCGATAAACAACCCGATAAACCCAAACGCAATCAACCCGCCAAACACCCCGAGCAACACAATCACCAGCGGCAGATTCCCGCCACGGCTGATCAGATACGGCTTGAGCACGTTATCCACACCACTGATGATGAACGTCCCCCAGATTCCGAGAAATACCGCCATCCCGTACTCGCCCTTCCAGGCCAGCCAGGCCGTGGCCGGAATCCACACCAGCGGCGGCCCCATCGGAATCAGACTGAGCAGGAACGTCACGATCCCCAGCACTAAAGCCCCCGGCACCCCGGCAATCAAGAAACCGATCAGCGCCAGCACCGCTTGCGCCGCCGCCGTACCGATCACCCCGTTGACCACCCGCTGCACCGTACCGGCCACCAACTCGATGTAATACCCGGCACGATCACCGATCAAGCGCTCCAGCAGACCGTGCACGAACGCCGCCAGCCGCGGCCCGTCACGGTAGAAAAAGAACACGAAGACAATGCTCAGGGTCAGCTCGAGAATCCCGCCGCCGATCTGCGCACTGCGCGCCAGCAGCCAGTTGCCGACCTGCCCCAGATAAGGCTTGAGCGATACCATCAGCGCCGCCCCCTGCTGGTCGACGCTGTTCCAGAACCCGACCAGCCGCTCCCCCACCAGCGGAATCGTGCCGAGCCAGGCCGGCGCTTCCGGCAGGCCATCAACCTGCACATCCTTGATGAACACTGTGGCATCGCGCACGTGATCGGCCAGGTTGAACCCCAGCCATACCAGCGGTGCCGCCACCAGCAACATCCAGCCCAGGGTCAGGATGCCTGCCGCCAGTGATTCGCGGCCACCGAGCCAGCGCGTCAGCAGAAGCATCAACGGCCAACTGGCGAACGCCAGCACAGCGCCCCAGAACAGCGCTGACCAGAACGGCGCCATCACCCAGAAACTGGCACCGAACAACACCAGCAACAGGATCTGCACCAGCAGACGATCATTATTGGGCATGTGAAATCTCGAAAAAGTCAGTCAGGCAAAGAGTAGGCGAACACGCCGGGCGTGTCCGCCAGAGACACCTTATCGCAACAGATCGATGCGCAGGCCGGCACCTTCGACATTGCCGGTCTCCATGCGTGCCGCGCGCACACCCTGCGCGATCAGCGCCTGACGCCAGGCTTCGGCTTTGAGCCCGGAAACCGTCACCCGCAAAGTGGTGTCGAGGTTCAGGCCACGAGATAACAGGCGCAGCCAGGTGTCATCCGGATCACCGGCCAGTTTCGGCAATTTCAGCTCACCGGTGTCTTTCAACTGGCGCAACAGGGTCGCGGATGTCGGCAGCAGTTCACCCAACGGCGTGGCGGCCTCGAATTGCTCGACGTGCAGATAGGCTTTGCGATTGCCGCGAGTGATGCTGTACAGCGCCACCAGCGTGTTGTCGCGAGGTGCCGCCAGCCTCAGCAGCAGATAGGCCTGCTGCTCGTCGGCGCCGTACAGCTTGGCATTGCCGAACACCTCGTTGGCCCACAGGCTGCTTTCGCCGCAATCCCTGGCCTGACACCAGAACAACAGTTCAGCGTCCTGTTTTTGCAGGGCCTCGCGGGCGACGGTGAAGGCTTCGTTGGCGGAGTGTTCGGGTGGCAGTTCGTAGGTGACCGAGGTGGTCTGCCCCCGGGCGCCGACCTGACCGTCGAAACGCAACTGGCCGCTGATCTTGCGGATCGAGCCCATCGGGTAGATCCGTTCCAGCGTCGCGGCCGGGCGATAGTCAACGATCTGCGCATCGGCCAGACGCGGCACGATCGGCAGATCCTGACTGCCCGGCAGGTCGGCAGCGAGCAACACGGGACTGAAACAGCACAGCGCCAGCAGACTGAAAGTTCGCATGGGCAGGCTCATCGGATCGGCATGGCCGGAGCGCCTTTCTGGCTATTCGGGTTCGCAGCGGTGTAGAAATCCATTGTGGTTGTCTCCCATTTCAACCCGCCCAGCCTCGACAGTTGCCCGGGGCAAGTCAAGGAATGGCGAAGAACCGATTGAAACAGTCTGCGACAAGGACCGCACCCGACTCGTCGTTCAGGTGCAAATGGTGCCCGCCGGGCAGCTGTTCCCGGCTAAAGGGTAGACGTTCCAGCAGCTCTGGATGCTTGGCCAGCATGCCGTCGGCCGCCACCACCAATTGTGCAGGACAGGCGATCCGCTGGATGAAGGCCATCGCCTGCTCCTGGGTCAGACGCAATGGCGATGGCAGGGTCAGCCGGTTGTCGGTGCGCCAGGTGTAACCGCCGGGCACTGGCATCAGGCCTCGTTGCGCCAGCAGTTCGGCGGCTTCATGGCTGACCGCCACCAGGCCTTTCATGCGCACTTCGATGGCCCGGTCGAGGGTGGCGTAGACCGGTTTGCGTTTTTCTCGCAAATCAAGCTGCGCCTGCAGGGCCATGCCCATGCGTTCGGCGGCGTTTTCGCCTTTATCCGTGGGAGGAATCACCCCGTCGATCAATGCCAGATGGGTGATGCGCTCCGGCAACGACCCCGCCAGCACCAGTGAAACTATCGCCCCCAGCGAATGGCCGAGCAGGCCGAAGCGCTTCCAGCCCAATTGTTCGGCCACTTGCAGCACGTCATAGGCGTAGTCCCACAACGCGTAACCTGCGCCGACCGGACGATGCCCCGAATGACCGTGGCCGGCCATGTCCAGCGCAACAATGCGCAAGCCTTCAAGTTTGGGCGCAAGGCGGGCGAAGCTGTTGGCATTGTCCAGCCAGCCGTGCAGGGCGATCACCGGCAACCCGTCTTCCGGGCCGAAAATATGCGCCGCCAGTTCGATATGCGGCAGGCTCAGGCGCACTTCCTCGACCACAGGGCTCATGCACAATCCTTTTGCTGGCGGTTTTCCCAGCGACTGAACAGTTTTTTCAGCAGCTGCGCGGTGTCCTGCGGACGTTCAAGGGGAAACATGTGACCGCCCGGCACTGTGAGCGACTCGCCCTGAGGCAGACGGCCGACGAACCGGGTGTGATGGTTCATCACCACACGACTCTTGTGCCCGCGCACCACCGCCAGCGGCACCTGAAGCTGCCGGGTACGCCCGGGACTGGTGTGCGGCACGCCTCGATAGATGCTGATCTCGGTGGCCGGATCGAAGCGCAGGCGCAACTTGTCACCGACCTTGTGCAAACCGTGTTGCAGGTAGGCGTCGAAGCACTCGGGATCGAAGCCGCGGAACAGGGTCTTGCCGGCAAAGTAGCTGCGGGCACTGTCAAGGTCGGCGAACTCTTCACGCCGCCCCAGCGTGCGACCGGCCGGGGTGAGTTTGTCGATGAAACCAAAGCGTTTGGCAGCGCGGATCACCCATTGATCGGTGCGGGTCAGCACTGGCGAATCGAGCATCACCACCCCGCGATACAGCTCCGGGCAACGCAGTGCGGCGTGCAGATGCAGCATCCCGCCGAAGGAATGGCCAACGCCCCACACCGGCTCCTCCTGCTGCTGCAGGTGATGAATCAGCTCGTCGACCAGGTGGTACCAGTTGTCACCCGCCGGGAAACGCGGATCGTGGGCATGTTGCTCCAGATGCGTCACCCGGAACTCGGGCGCCAGCGCCGAGAACAGCTTGCCGTAGGTGCCCGACGGGAAACCGTTGGCATGAGCGAAAAAGATCGGTTGCGACATACCGGTAAATCCATGAGCGGTAAACAGGCGTTGATTGTCCGCAAGACCGCGTTGCACAGCAATGACCGTAACTGCCAGGAATGATGACAGTCCGGTCAGGGCCATGACGGATCGGTCAGCGTGCGGGTGGCTGTTCGCCCAACGGCACCACCGCCATGGTCAGCCGCGACACGCAACTGGCCTTGCCTTCATCGCTGGTCAGGCGGATGTCCCAGACGTGAGTGGTGCGGCCGATGTGAATCGGCTTGGCCACCGCCGTCACCCGCCCACTGCGCAGGCCCCGCAGGTGGTTGGCGTTGATCTCCAGACCCACGCAATAGAACTTGCTGGCGTCGATGCACAGGTAACTGGCCATCGAACCGACGGTCTCGGCCAGCACCACCGAGGCGCCGCCGTGCAGCAAGCCATAAGGCTGGTGGGTGCGATGGTCGATCACCATGCTGGCCGTCAGGGACTCTTCGTCGAAGGACTCGAAACGGATGTCCAGCACTTCGCCGATGGTGTTTTTCTGGATTGCGTTCAACTGCTCGATGTCGGGAGTGGTGCGCCACAAGGTCATCGCAGGCTTTCCTTTGTTGTTTTGATCGTCGCTCAATCCTGCCACAGCACCGCCTCGCTGCGCTCGCTCCATTCTTCGAAGCGCGCGCCGTAGGTGTCTTCGATGACGTTGCGCTTGATTTTCAGGGTCGGCGTGAGGAAGCCGTTCTCCACCGCCCAACTGTCCTTGACCACCACCAGACGGCGCAGCCGCTCATGCTTGTCGAGCGCGGCGTTGACCTCCTCCAGCAGCTTTTCCAGGCTCGAATGCAGTTGCGGTCGCGCGTCTTCATGCCCGGCTGCCGAGATCACACACAGCCCCAGCGGTGCACTCAGACCATCGCCGACCACACAGACCTGCTCGATCCGGGTATGTACGGCGAGGCGGTTTTCGATCGGCGCCGGGGCGACGTACTTGCCTTTGCTGGTCTTGAAGATTTCCTTGAGCCGCCCGGTCAGGCGCAAACGGCCTTCGGCGTCCTGCTCGCCCTTGTCACCCGTGCGCAGGAAACCGTCGGCGGTCAGGGTTTCGGCGGTTTTCTGCGGTTCCTTGAAATAGCCAAGCATGTTGGCCTGGCTGCGCACCTGCACTTCGCCGGATTCGTCGATTCGCACCTCGACGTCAGGACATGGCCGGCCGATCCAGCCTTCCTTGTATTGCCCCGGCAGGCAGATATGCGAATAGCCGCAGCTCTCGGTCATGCCGTAGACCTCCAGCACGTCGAGCCCGAGTTTCTGATACCAGCGCAACAAGGTGAGCGGCACCGGCGCGGCACCGGACAACGCCACGCGCAAGGCATCCAGCCCCAATCCGACCAACACTTTGTGGCCGATCCGTTTGCCGATAAAGGGCAGACCCAGGAGGAAATCCAGACGTTTCGCCGGGATCTTGCTGTAGACGCCCATCTGGAATTTGGTCCAGATCCGCGGCACGCCAAACATCGCCGTGGGCCGCGCGCGCTTCAGATCGGTGAGAAAGGTATCGAGGCTCTCGGCAAAGAACACCGTCTGCCCGGTATAGATCGACGCCAGTTCGACGAACATTCGCTCGGCGACATGACACAACGGCAGATAGGACAACAGTCGGTCGTTTTCATTGAGGCCGAACAACTGCGTGCCGCGGGTGGTGGCGAAACCGAGATTGGCGAAGCTGTGCATCACGCCTTTAGGCAGGCCGGTGGTGCCGGAGGTGTAGATGATCGTCGCCAGTTGATCGGCGGCGGGACGTGGATCGTCCTGGATCGGGGAATAGCGTTGCAGGTCGCCCCAGTTGAAATCGAAGTCGCCGGGCGGGTGCAGCGGCAGGCTGATGGTCGGCAGATCAGCCGGAACACCGGTCGACATCCCCGGCCAGTCATCCAGTTTGCCGATAAACGCCAGTACGCTTTGCGAGTGAGTGAGTACCTGATTGACCGAGTCGGCCGTGAGATTGGGATAGAGCGGCACCGAAACATGCCCGGCCATCCAGATGGCCAGGTCGGCGATGATCCAGTGGGCGCAGTTTTTCGAGATCAGCGCGATGTGGCTGCCCTGTGGCAACTCCCGGGAGCGCAGCCAGTGTGCGGCACAACGGGCCTGATGACCGACGTCGGCCCAGGTCAGCGTCTCGACCTGCCCACCGCCGACGGGTTGCACCAGAAAGCGTTGGCGCGGGTGCCGGGCCTCGCGTTCGTAGAACACGTCCAGCGGCAATCGAAAAGCAGCAGACATGCGACTCGCTCCTTTCTTTTTGGGATGGAGCAAGCGTAGTCAACCAAGCAAGTGCTTGGTTGACTATTTCATACAAAAAATTTCACGGATGCTTGAGGCTGTTGAGCGTCATCGACCCGATCAGCAACTCGCTGTGTTCGAGCTCGGCGAGCCCGGCGGTGCTGACCTTTTCCGGCGGATAGCCGGCGCCGTGTTGCAGGTAGCTGAGCAGATGCCCGACCAGCGGATTGTGGCTGACCAGCAGCACATTGCTTACCGACACCAGTTGCTCGGCGACGCGGTCCGGATCGACTTCCGGTGTCAGCCATTCGACCGTGCGGATCTCCGGTTCGAAGCCCAGCGCCTCGCGCACCAGCTGTGCGGTCTGCTGCGCCCGCAAGTACGGGCTGGCGTAGATCGCCGTCAGTGGCTGGCCCATCAACCGGGCGGCGCTGCTGAGCACTTCCTTGCGACCGTGAGCGGTCAGTTCCCGCTCCGAATCGGGTCGTGAGCCATAGGGCTCGGCCTCGCCGTGACGCAATACCCAGAGTTTCATAGCTTGGGTTCCTCATCGCGGGCCGGATGCGGTGCTGGCGCGACAACGTGTGGCGCTTCACCTTCCGGGGTACGCGGCGCCGGCCAGTCGGCGAACGGCCAAGGCTTCTGGTCGCTGTGGAAACTGCCGAACCGGCCGATCTGGGCCAGGAACTGGCTCAGGCTGTCGCCGAAATTCATCAGACCGGCGCTCGGGGCGCCATAGATCAAACGATAGATCAACTGCACCAGCACCAACGCGCCGAGGATGAACTGCGCCACCTGCCAGACCAGGATGTAGACAATCATCCACAACACCCGCAGGAGGATGGATTCATATTTGGCTTCGGTTTTCGGATCGTTCATGGACTGTTCCCTGCTGAATCAGTTGAAACCACTGGTGGAAATAAAGTCGACATCGGTTTTCGGCTCGGCACGCATCAGCAGACCGATCACCTGCTCAAGCGTGCGCCCTTCGAACAGGATCGCATGCAGTCCGGCGACCAGCGGCATGTACACGCCAACCTCCTGAGCCTTGGCCTTGAGCACTTTCAGGGTGTTGACGCCTTCGGCCACTTCACCCAGGCGCGACACCGCTTCGTCGAGACTCAAGCCCTGACCGAGGGCGAAACCGACCTGGTAGTTGCGGCTCTTGGGCGACGAGCAGGTGACGATCAGATCGCCGACACCGGCCAGACCGAGGAACGTCATCGGGTTGGCACCCTGATTCACCGCAAACCGGGTCATCTCGGCCAGGGCGCGGGTGATCAGCATGCTCTTGGTGTTTTCGCCCATATTCAGTGCCACCGCCATGCCGGCGATGATCGCGTAAACGTTTTTCAGTGCGCCGCCCAGCTCCACGCCGAAGCGGTCGGCGCTGGCGTAAACGCGGAAGGTACGGCCATGCAGCGCGGCCTGCACGGCCTTGCAGAGTTCTTCGTCTTCGCTGGCAACCACCGTGGCGGTCAGCGCGTGCTCGGCGATTTCCCGTGCCAGGTTCGGCCCGGAAAGCACGCCGATGCGCGCCTGGGGGGCGATCTCTTCGAGAATCTGGCTCATCAGTTTGAAGGTATGGGCTTCGATGCCCTTGGTCAGGCTGACCAACATCTTGCCGCTCAGGCGCTCGGCATGCGGCGCCAAAACCGTGCGCAGCGCGCTGGACGGCAACGCCACGAAACACAAATCGCAGGCATCGAGGGTTTCCTGCAGGTCGGTGACGGCAGTCACGCCCGGCAGAATCTTGATGCCCTTGAGATAACGCGGGTTCTCGCGATTGACCCGGATGGCCTCGGCCTGCTCGGGGTCACGCATCCACTGCCGGACTTGATGGCCGTTCTCGGCCAACAGATTGGCCACGGCGGTACCGAAACTTCCGCCTCCCAGGACCGCAATCGGGCGCTGTTCAGTCATATGTAATCCGTTAATCCATACCAGTGGCGATGCGGGCATTATACGGAGCGGCCCCTTCTCGGACAGCCCCGGCGTCAATTACCCGCACTTGTAGGAAGAAGACCAATAAAACCGAGGAAAATGCCCGCAACGTGACTGGAAAAGTCACTGTCCTCGGTTAACATGCGCGCCAATTCTTTGCTATCAAGGCTGCGTCGTGTTTTCTGGCATTCCCTCCCCGCGTTCGTCCCTGCTGCTGGCGCTGGTGTTCAGCCCGATGCTGCTGGCGGACGACCTGTTTGTCGACAGCGAGGCCTTGCCCCAGATCCTCACGGCCACGCGCCTGAAACAGTCGCCGGCGGAAGTCCCCGGCAGCATGACCGTGCTCGACAGCGAACTGATCAACGCCAGCGGCGCCCGGGACATCAGCGAACTGCTGCGCCTGGTGCCGGGGATGATGGTCGGCAACATCAGCGGCAATCAGGCGGTGGTGAACTATCACGGCACCAACGCCACCGAAGCGCGGCGCATGCAAGTGCTGATCGATGGCCGCTCGGTGTACCGCGCCGGCCTGGCCACGGTGGACTGGAGCGACATCCCGGTGGCCATGGAAGACATCGAGCGCATCGAAGTCTTTCGCGGCCCGAACACCGTCAGCTATGGCGCCAACGCGCTGATGGCGGTGGTCAACATCATCACCCGCAACCCCGCCGACAGCCACGGCACACGGCTGAAAATCACCCGTGGCCAGCGTGGCATCAACGATTTCTATGCCAGTCAGGGAACAGGCTGGAATGGCGGCGACCTGCGCCTGTCGCTGTCGGGTCAGGAGGACGACGGCTTCGACAGCGATCGCACCGGCGCCGATTACCGCGACAGCCGCCGTTTGAACCGCTTCAGCCTTGCAGTCAGCCAGACGCTGAGCGACAACCAGAGCGTGGACTGGCAGCTCAATGCCAAGGACGGGACCAACCAGCGGCCCTACACCTACCGCCCGGTGTTCTCCGGGATTACCGCTGCCGGAAACAATTCCGACGTGATCGCCAAGGACTACGCCGGCTCGGTGCGCTGGAACCTGGACATCAACCCCGATCACAGCCTTTATGTACAAGGCTCGGCGCAACACTGGGATCGTCAGCAGACCTGGCGCGCCTGCGACGCCGAGGTCTCGTTCAGCCCGCAACTGACGGAGCTGTGGCAACTCAACCCCAATTACACAGAGCAACTGGCGCGCAACATCACTCGCTTCACCGGACCCGGTGCTGCGCCCGGCACACCCGCGGAAATGGCCCTGGCCAATCAGGTGCTCGATCAATGGCGCAATGGCGCCAGCCGTACCCTGTGCGGCGACATCGACCAGAGCGCCCGGGAATCGCGCTATGACCTGGAATTACAGGACACTCTCAGCCTGTCCGACAGCCTGCGTCTGGTCAGCGGTTTGAACTATCGTTACGACCGGGCCGACTCCGAGACCTATTTCAACGGAACGCTGGACGACACCACGTGGCGCGCATTCGGCCAACTGGAGTGGCGCGCCAGCGAACACTGGCTGTTGCAGGGCGGCGCCATGTTTGAAAACACTCAACTGATCGGCAGCTCGCTGACGCCCAGGTTTGCCGTCAATTACCTGATCAACCCGCGACACAGCCTGCGCGCGGTGTACTCGGAAGCCATCCGTTCTCCGGACATGTTCGAAAACAACGTCAACTGGAGTTATCAGGTAACCAACCTGCGCCCCTCCGCCTATGGCCAGACATCGGCCCGCTACTTCGTCAAGACCCGGGGCCCCGGCGATCTGGACCAGGAACACATGCGCTCGCGAGAACTGGGCTACAACGGCTTTTTTCCGGAATGGGGCCTGGCGCTGGACGTGAAGCTGTTCTACGACGAAATCACCGGGATGATCAGTGAGCCGCTGCGCAACAATCAGTACATCGCCAGCAACGCCAACGACTCGCGCTTTCGCGGCACCGAAACCCAGGTTGACTGGCGCGTGAGTGCAGCCGATCGACTGCGCCTGACTTACGCCTACGTCGACGCCGAAGCAAGCAACCCGCTGGACCAGCAATTCACCGCGCGCAACAGCGGATCGGCCGGTTGGCTGCGCGATTGGGGCCACGGCTGGAACAGTGCCCTCTTCTATTACGGCGACAACGCACTCAATGGCTATCGCTTCGAGCGGGTCGACACGCGCATCGCCAAACGCATCCCGTTGGGCAAGGCCCAACTGCAACTGGCCGGGGTGCTGCAACAGCGTCTGGACAATGAGCCGACCACCTTCGTCGACAACAATTACGACGAACGCCGGGTGATGTATTTCAGCGCAGAGCTGGAGTTCTAGATGCGTTACGCCCTGTCACGGAAGATGCCAACGGCCGGCCAATGGCTGGCCGGGCTGTGTCTGTTCGTGACGGCCTGGCTGCACGGCGTGGCGGTGCAGGCGGCCGACATTCTGCTGACCGGCGCCGAGGAAAGCCCCGGCGTGCAGTCCTTCGTCCAGGCCCTGAGCGAACTGCGCCCCACCGACCGCGTGCATTTCCAGCCGCTGGCGAGCCTGCCGGCGCCGGGCAAGTTGCCGTCCAGCCTGCGCCTGATTCTGCTCGACCTGCCGAGCCTCGACTGGCGCATGCAGGAAAGCCAGGGCCCGGCGACTCTGGTTCTGCGCATCAGCCGATTGCAGGCCCGGCAACGCTTTGGTACCGCGCAACCGCCGCACTTGAGCCTGCTGTGGAGCGATCCGCCGCTGAGTCGCCAGTTGCAGCTGATCCGACGGATCCTGCCTCAGGCCCGGCGTGTCGGTGTGCTGTTCGACCAGCACAGCGAGTTCCTGCTCAAGGAGCTGCTCGCCGCTGCACAACCAATGAACCTGCACGTGGTCCCGCAACGCTGGGACAACACCCACGACAACCGTCCCTTGCAGACCGTGCTGAAAAACAGTGATGTGCTGCTGGGCCTGGACGACCCTGACCTGTACAACCCGAAAACAGCAAAGAACCTGCTGCTGAGCAGCTATTCACGGCAACTGGCGCTGGTCGGCCCCAACGTCTCGTTCGTGCGCGCCGGCAGCCTCGCCAGTACCTACAGCGATCAGAGCGATTGGCTGGCAGTACTCGACGAACTGCTCGACCGCCCACCCACCGCCTGGCCGCGATCGCTCTACCCCGGGCGCTTCAAAGTCTCAAGCAATGCGCAGGTGACTCGTTCATTAGGGATAGAGCCGATAAATGAAGCGTCTGTCGCCGCAGAGCTGGCCGAAGGAGAGCGCCGCCCATGATTTTCCGCCGTTGGGACATCAATACCCGCACCCAGTTGATCAGCCTGGGCCCTGCGCTATTGCTGACCTTGCTACTGATCAGCTTTTTCACCTTCGTGCGCATCCAGGATTTGCGCCAGGAGCTGAACCACACTGGCCAACTGATCGCCAACCAGCTCGCGCCCGCTACCGAGTACGGGGTGATTTCCGGCAACAACGAAGTATTGGAAAGCCTGCTCAAAGCCACACTGGCCACGCCCAATGTGCGGTTCCTCGAAATCCAGGACAGCGCCAACCGGATTCTGGCGTATGTCGAACAACCATCGGACACCCACAAGCGCCCGCATCAGGTCGAAGTGTTCCAGGCGCCGGTGCGGCTGCAACGGATTGCCTTGCACAATGATTTCTTTCAGGACGGCAAAAGCACCAACGGCGGTGCCGCCGAGGATTATCTGGGGCGGGTGATCGTCGGCCTGTCCAACGATGCGTTCAGTCAGCGCCAACAGGAGATCCTGCTCAAGGCCGGGATCCTGGCACTGTTCGCCCTGCTCTTCACCTTTGTCCTCGCACGACGTCTGGCCGGCAGCCTGTCGCAGCCGATCCGCGATATCGGCGATGCGGTCAAGGCGATTCAGGACGGCGACTACAAGACCCCGTTGCCGATTGTCGATGACACCGAATTGGGAGCCTTGTCGCAGCACATCAACAATCTGGCCCAGGCGCTGGAACAGGCCAGTCGTGAACAGCATCAAGCCATGGCGCAACTGATCCAGACCCGCGAAGAGGCGGAGAAGGCCAACAACGCCAAATCGGATTTCCTGGCAATGATGAGCCATGAACTGCGCACCCCGATGAACGGTGTCCTGGGCATGCTGCAACTGCTCGAAACCACCGACATGACCGAGGAGCAGATCGAATACGCGGCGCTGGCTTCCGAGTCCACCGAGCATTTGCTCAAAGTGATCAACGACATTCTGGATTTCTCGCGTATCGAGCGTTCGGAGCTGGAGCTGGAACATATTCCGTTCAACCTCGCCGACCTGATCGGCGCCTGCGCTCAGTCTTTCCAGCACAGCGCGGCACAGCGTGGCCTGGCCCTGCAACTGCGGATTCCCGAAGACCTGCGCGGCTTGCAGGTGCAGGGCGACCCGACGCGGATCCGACAGATTCTGGTCAATCTGGTGGGCAACGCGTTGAAGTTCACCGAACAGGGTCGCGTCAGCATCGAGGCGCAGTGGCAATCTCTGGATCACGAATTGCTGTGGTTCACCTGCTCGGTGCGCGACAGCGGCATCGGGATTTCTTCGCAAAGCCTGGAATTGATGTTCAACGCGTTCCAGCAGGCCGACAGCTCGATTTCGCGCCGTTATGGCGGCACCGGCCTGGGCCTGCCGATCGCCCGTACCCTGGCCGAACGCATGGGCGGCACCTTGCGCGCGCAAAGCGAAGAAGGTCGCGGCTCGGTGTTTACCCTGGAAATTCCGCTGGCTCTATATAAACAGGCCTTGCCGACACTGGCCGCGCCACGAGCGGCGAATGGCGACGGTCACGGCGAAGGTCGCAACGTGCTGTTGGTGGAAGACAACCCGGTCAACCAGACTGTGATCGAAGCCATGCTGCGCAGCCTGGGCTTTACTGTCAGCGTTGCCACCGATGGCATGCAGGCCGTGCACAGCGCCGGGGGCAATCGGTTCGAGGCGATCCTGATGGACTGCCGTTTGCCGATCATCGACGGTTACGAGGCGACCCGACAGATTCGTCGTCTGCCCGGCTGCGGCCAGGTTCCGATCATCGCCCTGACCGCCAACGCCTTGCAGGGCGACCGGGAAAACTGCCTGTCGGCAGGCATGAACGATTACCTGGCCAAGCCGTTCAAACGTAATGACCTGCAGCAGATTCTGCAGCGCTGGGTGCAGTAGGAAGGCCCTTTCGAGCATCTGCGACTGGCGTGAAAAGCGAAAGTGCGGCAGTCTTAGGCACCCAATCGGGCCTCAAAAGGGGCTTGAATAAAAATTTCAGTGCACAAGTGTACATTCATGTCCTTGGTGCTGTGACTTTCACCACAACGCAATAGTCTATGAGTAGGCTGCCGGTTCGAGGCATGAACGCGTCGATCGGTCGGGAAGATTTGCCCCACCTGCCGCATGGGATTATTGAGGAGCTCGCATGACCAAACAAAACGCCTTTACTCGGGAAGACCTGCTGCGCTGCAGTCGCGGTGAGCTGTTCGGCCCAGGTAACGCGCAACTGCCCGCCCCGAACATGCTGATGGTGGATCGCATCACCCTGATCAGCGAAGAAGGCGGCAAGTACGGCAAAGGTGAATTGGTCGCCGAGCTGGATATCAACCCTGACCTGTGGTTCTTCGCCTGCCACTTCGAAGGCGATCCGGTGATGCCGGGCTGCCTGGGTCTGGATGCCATGTGGCAACTGGTCGGCTTCTTCCTGGGCTGGCAAGGCCTGCCGGGCCGTGGCCGTGCGCTGGGTTCGGGCGAAGTGAAATTCTTCGGCCAGGTCCTGCCGACCGCCAAGAAAGTCACCTACAACATTCATATCAAACGCGTCCTCAAGGGCAAGCTGAACCTGGCCATCGCCGACGGTTCGGTGACTGTCGACGGTCGCGAAATCTACACCGCCGAAGGCCTCCGGGTCGGCGTGTTCACCTCCACTGACAACTTCTAAGGGTTATCCGCATGCGCCGCGTCGTTATCACTGGTCTGGGCATTGTTTCTTGCCTGGGCAATGACAAAGAGACCGTCTCCGCTAACCTGCGTGCAAGCCGCCCTGGCATCCGGTTCAACCCGGAATATGCCGAAATGGGTCTGCGTAGCCAGGTTTCCGGCTCCATCGACCTCAACCTTGAAGAACTGATCGATCGCAAGATCTATCGTTTCGTCGGCCACGCAGCGGCTTACGCCTACCTGGCCATGAAAGACGCCATCGCCGACTCCGGTCTGACCGAAGAGCAGGTGTCCAACCCGCGTACCGGCCTGATCGCAGGTTCCGGTGGTGCGTCGACCCTGAACCAGATGGAAGCGCTGGATATCCTGCGCGAGAAAGGCGTCAAGCGCGTCGGCCCATACCGTGTAACGCGGACCATGAGCAGCACCGTTTCGGCATGCCTGGCCACTCCGTTCAAGATCAAGGGCCTGAACTACTCCATCGCTTCTGCCTGCGCCACCAGTGCTCACTGCATCGGTACCGCCATGGAACAGATCCAGATGGGCAAGCAGGACATCGTGTTCGCCGGTGGCGGTGAAGAGGAGCACTGGAGCCAGTCGTTCCTGTTCGACGCAATGGGCGCCTTGTCCAGCAAGCGCAACGACACCCCGGAAAAAGCCTCCCGTGCCTACGATGCCGACCGTGACGGTTTCGTCATCGCAGGCGGTGGCGGCATGGTCGTGGTCGAGGAGCTGGAGCACGCTCTGGCCCGTGGCGCGAAGATCTACGCGGAAATCGTTGGCTACGGCGCGACCTCCGACGGCTACGACATGGTGGCCCCAAGCGGCGAAGGCGCCATCCGCTGCATGCAGATGGCAATGTCCACCGTCGACACCCCGATCGACTACCTGAACACCCACGGCACTTCGACTCCGGTCGGCGACGTCGCGGAAATGAAAGGTGTGCGTGAAGTGTTCGGCGACAAGGCGCCGGCCATCAGCTCCACCAAGAGCCTGTCGGGTCACTCCCTGGGCGCTGCCGGCGTTCACGAAGCGATCTACTGCATGCTGATGATGGAAGGCAACTTCATTGCCGGTTCCGCCAACATCGACGAACTGGACCCTGAAGTGGCCGATCTGCCGGTGCTGACCAAGACCCGCGAAAACGCCACCATCAACACCGTGATGAGCAACAGCTTCGGCTTCGGTGGCACCAACGCCACCCTCGTGCTGAAACGCTGGGAAGGCAAGTAATTCCCTTCCGTTGAGCCGCACATGAAAACGCCCCGACTGGTTCGGGGCGTTTTTTTTCGCCAGCCATAAACACAACCTCCTGTGGGAGCGGGCTTGCTCGCGAAAGCGGTGGGTCAGTCGACAAAAATGTTGAATGTTAAATCGCATTCGCGAGCAAGTCCGCTCCCACAGGGTCGGTGTATTGCTTGAAAATCGCCGTCAGGAACATGAAGCTTTTGTCATGGAACTCAATGCCCTGCGACCGAATGTCGCGTATTTGGCGGGCTCCAGGACTGTTGCAGATTTCGCAAGGATACGTTGCACAAATCAAGCGTTTACTTAGCAGGCTAACAAATTCTATAAAAGAGCCCTGCACACGCCTTGCTGCAGATAACAGAGATTGGAGCTAGCAGATGACTGTAAAAGTAACTGAACGCGACGATTCACACATGTCCCATGAAGGCGTAGCCGCCGGTGTACGGATCTGGGATGTGCATCAACAAGACTTGCTGGTCGGCATGTTCCACAACGAGACAGACGCCCACAACTACAAGGCTGAACTGGAACTGCAAGAGCGGCAGCGGGATCTGAAATCCGCTTGAACCGAAAACCACAGCATTGAAAACGACAAACCCCGCCATGAGCGGGGTTTGTCGTTTTCGGGTTTCAGGGCCGCTTCGCAGCTGGCCGCAAGCCGCTTACCACATCAGATCATCAGGGATCACATAGGCCGCGTACGGATCGTCCTCGGCATTGACCTCTTCGACCTTCTCGTTGAGCTGCACGATGCGCTGTGGATCGCGTTCCTGAATCTTCAGGGCCGCCTCACGAGGAATCACTTCGTAGCCGCCGGCATGGTGCACGATCGCCAGCGAGCCGCTGCTGAGCTTGTTGCGCATCAGCGTGTTGACGGAGATGCGCTTGACCTTCTTGTCGTCAACGAAGTTGTAGTAGTCCTCGGTGGTCAGCTTCGGCAACCGCGAGACTTCGATCAACTGCTTGACCTGGGCAGCGCGGGCCTTGGCTTCCGCCTTCTCCTGCTGCTGACGGTTCAGTTCCTGATCGCGCTTGACCTTCTCGGCCATGGCTTCCTGGGCGGCGCGCTGCTGGGAGTCATCCAGTTCGATCTGACCCTTGTGGGCCAGGCGCTGTTGCTTCTGTTTGTCTTTGCTGACCTGCTTGGCCTGCTTTTGGTTGACCAGTCCTGCCTTGAGCAACTGGTCGCGAAGGGAAAGGCTCATTGATGCTTACTCACTTGGGCAACGGCTCAGCCGCAGCTGGGCAAATTCTTTTCCTGACGTTTGGCTTCGCCCCACAGGGCGTCCAACTCTTCGAGGGTGCAATCTTCCATGGGTCGGTGGGTGTCGCGCAATGCCTGTTCGATAAAACGGAAGCGCCGCTCGAACTTGCCGTTGGCGCCACGCAATGCGGTTTCCGGATCGACCTTCAGATGCCGGGCCAGATTGACCACGGAAAACAGCAGATCGCCGATCTCGTCCGCCACCGCTTGCGGGTCATTCTCGGACATGGCTTCGAGCACTTCATCGAGCTCTTCGCGCACCTTGTCCAGCACCGGCAAGGCATCCGGCCAGTCGAAACCGACCTGCCCCGCGCGCTTCTGCAACTTGGCCGAGCGGGACAGTGCCGGCAAAGCGGCCGGCACATCGTCGAGCAGTGACAGTTGCTGCGGCTCGGCGGATTTCTCGGCGCGTTCTTCGGCCTTGATCTCCTCCCAGCGCTGCTTGACCTGCTCTTCGTTCAGACGCGGCACGTCCAGCGGCGCATACAGATCGCCAGTGGGAAACACGTGCGGATGGCGACGGATCAGCTTGCGGGTGATGCTGTCGACCACTCCGGCGAATTCGAACCGTCCCTCCTCCCGCGCCAGCTGACTGTAATACACCACCTGAAACAGCAGATCGCCCAACTCGCCCTGCAAGTGGTCGAAATCGCCGCACTCGATGGCATCGGCGACTTCGTAGGCCTCTTCAAGGGTGTGCGGGACGATGGTCGCGTAAGTCTGCTTGATGTCCCACGGGCAGCCGTACTGCGGGTCGCGCAGACGGTTCATCAGGTGCAGCAGGTCTTCAAGGCTGTAGATCGGTTTCATGGAGTCCGGTTACGCCGTGTCTCGATGATGTTCGGCAACTGGGAAATCCGCCCCAGCAACCGGCCCAGCGCGTCCAGCCCCGGAATCTCGATGGTCAGGGACATCAGCGCCGTGTTGTCCTCCTTGTTCGAGCGGGTGTTGACCGCCAGCACGTTGATCCGCTCGTTGAGCAGCACCTGCGAGACATCACGCAGCAGACCGGAACGGTCATAGGCGCGAATGACGATGTCCACCGGATAGGTGAGCACCGGAACCGGCCCCCAGCTGACCTGGATGATTCGCTCCGGCTCGCGCCCGGCCAATTGCAGCACCGAGGCGCAGTCCTGACGGTGAATGCTCACGCCGCGGCCCTGGGTGATGTAACCGACAATCGCGTCGCCCGGCAACGGCTGGCAGCAGCCGGCCATCTGGGTCATCAGGTTGCCGACGCCCTGGATCTGGATGTCGCCGCGCTTGCCCGGCTTGTAGCCGGTGGCCTTGCGTGGAATCAGCTCCAGTTGTTCGTTGCCGCGCTCCGGCTCGACCAGTTGCTGGGCCAGATTGACCAGTTGCGCCAGACGCAGGTCGCCGGCCCCGAGGGCGGCGAACATGTCTTCGGCGGTTTTCATATTGGCCTTGTCGGCCAGCTTGTCGAAATCCACCGCCGGCAGACCGAGGCGATTGAGCTCGCGCTCGATCAGGGTCTTGCCCGCTGCGACGTTCTGGTCGCGAGCCTGCAGCTTGAACCAGTGAACGATCTTCGCCCGCGCCCGGGACGTGGTGACGTACCCCAGGTTCGGGTTCAGCCAGTCACGGCTCGGCGTACCGTGCTTGCTGGTGATGATCTCGACCTGCTCGCCGGTCTGCAGGCTGTAGTTGAGCGGCACGATGCGCCCGTTGATCTTCGCGCCGCGGCAGTTGTGACCGATTTCGGTGTGCACGCGGTAGGCGAAGTCCAGCGGCGTCGCGCCCTTCGGCAAGTCGATGGCGTGACCGTCCGGGGTGAAGATGTAGACCCGGTCCGGTTCGATGTCGACCCGCAGCTGTTCGGCGAGACCACCGATGTCGCCCAGCTCTTCGTGCCACTCGAGCACCTGACGCAGCCAGGAGATTTTCTCTTCGTAGTGATTCGAGCCGGATTTGACGTCGGTACCCTTGTAGCGCCAGTGCGCGCAGACGCCGAGTTCGGCCTCTTCGTGCATCGAATGCGTACGGATCTGGACTTCCAGCACCTTGCCTTCGGGGCCGATCACCGCCGTGTGCAACGAGCGGTAGCCGTTCTCTTTCGGGTTGGCGATGTAGTCGTCGAACTCTTTCGGAATGTGCCGCCACAGGGTGTGGACGATACCGAGCGCGGTGTAGCAGTCGCGCATTTCCGGCACCAGCACGCGCACCGCACGCACGTCGTAGATCTGGCTGAACTCCAGTCCCTTGCGCTGCATCTTGCGCCAGATCGAATAGATGTGTTTGGCCCGGCCGCTGATGTCGGCGTCGACGCCGGTGGCCTGCAATTCGTCCTTGAGCTGGGTCATCACGTCGGCGATGAAACGCTCACGGTCGAGCCGCCGCTCGTGCAGCAGCTTGGCGATCTGTTTGTATTGATCGGGCTCAAGGTAACGGAAGGACAGGTCCTCCAGTTCCCATTTGATATGGCCGATGCCGAGACGGTGGGCCAGTGGCGCATAGATGTCGAAGACCTCCCGGGCGACCCGGTTGCGCTTTTCGTCATCGGCGGTCTTCACCGCACGGATCGCACAGGTACGTTCGGCAAGCTTGATCAGCGCGACGCGCACGTCGTCGACCATCGCCACCAGCATCTTGCGCAGGTTTTCCACCTGCCCCTGAGTGCCCATCACCATCGACTGGCGCGGGCTGAGACTGGCGCTGATGGCGGCCATGCGCTGCACGCCGTCAATCAGCTTGGCAACCACCGGCCCGAAGCGCTGGCTGACCGCCGCCAGTTCGATCTGACCTTCGCGTACGCCACGGTAAAGCACCGCCGCGACCAGCGAATCCTGATCGAGCTTGAGGTCGGCGAGAATCTCTGCGATCTCGAGGCCGGTGCTGAAACTGCCGCTGCCTTCGGACCAGAGATTCTTCGCCGCGTTGGACTGTTGCTCGGCCTGGCGAGCGTACTCGCAGGCCTCCTTCAAGGCTTCGCGATCCAGTGCCAGATCGACACTGACCGCATGATCGAGCCAAGCCTCGAGATTGATACTGCCGTCGGTGTTGATCGGCTGGTGTGCTCTCACCTGTACCATCTTGCTTTACCTTCCCTACGACGCAGACTCAATGCGTCAAATCACTGACCTTGATTGCCCGTTCGCACTCGTGGGGCTAAGACAAGTGCTGCACGGGCCGATCAGTCGGATCAGACGAGCCATCCTGGCTCGCTTCAAATAACGCCATGGCCTCGACATGTGCCGTCTGAGGAAACATATCGAGAATCCCGGCACGTTTTAACCGGTAGCCCTGCTTGATCAATTCGACCGTATCGCGCGCCAGAGTTGCAGGGTTGCACGACACATACACCAACCGCTCGGCACCCAGTGTCGCGAGCTTGCGCACCACCTCGAAAGCACCGTCACGCGGTGGGTCCAAGAGTACCGCAGAAAAGCCGTTTCCGATCCACTCGGCATCCGTCAAAGGCTGGGATAAATCGGCTTGAAAAAACTTTGTGTTATGCAAATTGTTACTAGCGGCATTGGCTGCGGCGCGATCGACCATCGTCTGCACGCCCTCGACCGCCACCACTTCGCGCACGATTTTGGCCAGCGGCAGGGCAAAGTTGCCCAGACCACAGAACAGATCGAGCACGCGCTCATCGGCGGTTGGTTTCAACCACTGCAGCGCCTGGGCAACCATGCCTTCGTTGACGCCGGCATTGACCTGGATGAAATCCCCCGGTCGCCAGGCCAACTCCAGATCCCACTGTTCCAGGCGATAGCCCAGCGACTGCGTGGCATCAACCGGTTGCGGCCCGTTTTCGCCGTGCAGCCACAACTGCGCTTCATGGAACACGCAGAAATCCTTGAGGATCGTCAGGTCGGCCTCGGACAACGGCGCCATGTGACGCAGCAGAACGGCCAGGGACGAGCCACTGAACAATTCCACATGCCCCAGCGCCTGCGGTTTGCTCAGGCGACGGAGCATCTCCGGCAAGCGGGTCATGATCGGTTGCAAGGGCTGTACCAGCACCGGGCATTCGTTGATCGCGACGATGTCCTGGCTGCCGGCGGCACGGAAACCCACTTCGAGCTTCCTGGCTTTGCTGTCCCAGCGCACGGCGATCCGGGCGCGACGACGGTAGCCGAATTCCGGACCGGTCAAGGGTGCGGCCCATTCCTCGGGTTCAACACCGGCGACTCGCGACAACTGCTCGGCGAGCATGCGCTGTTTCAGGGCAAGCTGTTCGTTGTGGGGCAGATGCTGGACACTGCAACCGCCACAGCGGCCGGCGTGCTGGCACGGTGCGGGACGACGCAATTCACTGGCGCTGAACACGCGTTCGGTACGCGCCTCGACCACTTTGCCGTGGGCGCCGAGCACCCGCGCTTCGACCTCTTCGCCGGCGAGAGCGCCGAGGACGAACCAGGTTTTGCCTTCAAAAAACGCGATGCCGCGACCGTCATTGGCCAGGCGCTCGATGCTCAGGCGCTGCTTTTTGCCGGTCGGGATTTGCGGGGCCTTGCTGCCGCCGGTGGGCTGGAAGCGCAGGCCTCTCTCATGCTTGGCCATCAGTTGGGCGCGTCGAAAATGCCGGTCGACAGGTAACGGTCGCCACGGTCGCAAATGATCGCGACGATCACCGCGTTTTCAACTTCTTTGGACAGGCGCAGCATTGCTGCCACTGCACCGCCCGAGGACACGCCACAAAAGATGCCTTCTTCGCGGGCCAGACGCCGGGTGACGTCCTCGGCTTCGCTTTGCGCCATGTCGACGATGCGGTCGACGCGGTCGGCCTGATAGATCTTCGGCAGGTATTCCTGCGGCCAGCGGCGAATGCCGGGAATGGCCGAGCCTTCCATCGGTTGCAGGCCGATGATCTGCACGTTGTCGTTCTGCTCTTTCAGGTAGCGCGACACGCCCATGATGGTCCCGGTGGTCCCCATGGAGCTGACGAAATGGGTGATGGAGCCCTGGGTCTGACGCCAGATTTCCGGGCCGGTAGTGGTGTAGTGCGCTTCGGGATTGTCCCCGTTGGCGAACTGATCCAGCACCTTGCCACGGCCTTCGGCTTCCATTCGCTGAGCCAGATCGCGAGCACCTTCCATGCCCTCTTCCTGGCTGACCAGAATCAGCTGCGCGCCATAAGCGGTCATCGCCGCCTTGCGCTCGGCGCTGGAGTTGTCCGGCATGATCAGGATCATCTTGTAACCCTTGATCGCGGCAGCCATGGCCAGCGCGATCCCCGTGTTGCCCGAGGTCGCTTCGATCAGCGTATCGCCGGCGTGGATCTGCCCGCGCAACTCGGCACGGGTGATCATCGACAGCGCCGGACGATCCTTCACCGAACCCGCAGGATTGTTCCCTTCGAGCTTGAGCAATAGGGTGTTGCTGGTGACACCGGGCAGGCGCTGCAAACGCACCAGCGGCGTGTTGCCGACGCAATCGGCGATGGTTGGGTACTGCAAGGTCATGGCGTTTTTCGCAATCCGGACAGCGGGGGCGCCTATCATACCGGCAAACCTGCGCAGGCCATATCACGCAAAGTGTGGTGCTTATGGTTTCTTGGAATAAGAAGTAAAAGTCGCGCCAGTGGTGCGACTGTTGTGCCGCTCACACAATCTGCGGGCGCCCCATGTCCACAGCGGGCACCGGCGTACCAGCAAACGCGTCGGGACTGACAGCACTGTCATCCGCCACCAAGCGCAGATTCAAGCGCAATCCCGAAGGGCCGTTCTCGGCCCACAGGGTTCCGCCCTGGCGTTGCACCGCGTTCCTCGCGATGCTCAGCCCCAGACCAAATCCACCGTCCCCCGGCCGCGAGCCGTCGAGTCGGATGAACGGCGAGAAGATCCGCTCCAGATCCGCTTCCGCCACACCGCCACCCTGGTCCTCCAGCCACAAGTGCCAGTAATCGCCGTCCCGTCGCCCGTCGAGCCGCACGATACCGCCCGGTGGCGAATGACGAATGGCGTTGCGCAGGATGTTTTCCAAGGCCTGGGCCAGGGTGTTGAGATTGCCGCGCACCCAGCAGCAAGCTTCTACCCCACACTGCAACTGCCCCACCGGACAGCAGCTTTCGTAGCAGGCGTTTTCGGTGAGCATTTCCCACAGTGCCTGGATCTGGATCGCTTCGTCCGGCAACGGTGCGCGTTCGGTGTCGAGCCAGGCCAGTTGCAGGGTGTCCTCCACCAGTCGCTGCATCACGTCAACTTCACGACCGATACGTTCGCGCAACGATTGCAACTGCTGCTCGCTTTCGCTGGCGACTCGCAACCGGCTCAGGGGTGTGCGCAGCTCGTGGGACAGGTCGCGCAACAGTTGCTGTTGCAGGGCCACGGTGGATTGCAGGCGTTCGGACATCGAGTCGAAAGCACGGGCCAGTTCGCCAAGCTCATCCTGGCGCTCGGTGATGCCGCTCGACAACCGCACATTCAGTTGATCGGCGCGCCACGCATTGGCCTGCTCGCGCAGATTGTTCAGCGGCACCACCAGCAGGCGATACAGGCCGACGCACAGCAGCAGGGTGAACAGACCGGGAATCACACCGTTGGTGATGACCCGCCAGAACACCCGGTATTTGCCCGGCAGAAATCGCTCCGGCAACTCGATGACCAGACTGCCGGCGGTCGGGTCAGTGGGAAATGGAACCCGCAGCCACGGCCGGCCCTTTTTGTGAATCGGCCACTCAAGACCCCGCAGGAAGGTCAGGCGCTGAAGCTCTTGAGCGTTCAACGGCTGGCTGCCCAGCGACTGCAGATTGCCACCGATCACCCCGACCCAGCCGGCTTCGCGCAGCTCCATGCTTTGCAACCAGCTATCGATGCCATCGCGCTCGCCCTGCTGCCAGGCGCGCTCGGCTTCGGCGGCATAACGCGTCAGCGTGCCCCGCGCCTCGTCGGAGAGGAACTGGTTGCGCTCCTCCATGTACCGGCCCCAGGACCAGCTCAGCCAGATCATCAGCAGACAGAACGCCACCAGCAGACACGCCAGTTTCCAGAACAGTGAATGCCGTCCCGGCAGGTCAGACACCTTCATCGACGGCGCTCAGCACGTAGCCCTTGCCCCACACCGTACGCACTTCCCGTTCGGTGTAGCCGATCGATTTGAGTTTGCGCCGGATCTGGCTGATGTGCATGTCGAGGCTGCGGTCGTGAGCCGCGTAGCCACGCTGGAGAACGTGCTGATAAAGGAAAGCCTTGCTCAGCACCTCTTCATCATTGCGATTGAGGGTTTCCAGCAGACGGAATTCGCTGCGGGTCAGGCCGGCGGGCTGGTCGAGGTAGAAAACGTCGCACTGCTCGTCGTCAAAACGCAGCCCGCCGACCGGCACCACCGGGGCGACGGCCGCCGGACGACGGTCGAGGGCGACCCGGCGCAGGATCGCTTCGATCCGCACATGCAGCTCGGCCATGCTGAAGGGTTTGGGCAGGTAGTCGTCGGCACCGAGGCGAAATCCGCTGATGCGATCGGCCTCGGCCCCCAGCGCCGACATCAGCAGCACCGGCGTCGAATGGCTCTGGCGCAGTTGAGTCAGCACGTTCAGACCGTCGAGGCCCGGCAGCAGAATGTCCATCAACACCACATCGAACGGCTGGCGACGGGCGATGCTCAGGCCTTCGCTGCCGTTCTGGCACCAGGTGACCTGAAAACCGCTGCGTCCCAGTTGTTCGTGAACATAGGCACCGAGCACGGGATCGTCTTCGATGGAAAGAATGCGTGGCTGGCCAACAGAGACAGGAGTCATGACTATCTGCAAATAATTCTCAGTTGAGCGATTATTCAAGATTGCCCGCTGCCGGGCAACCCCAGGTTGACCCGTCGGACAAATGACCGATGTCAGGAAGGACGAACCACGACATCATTTTTCCCGGGAATGCCCGCAAGCAAATCGCTACACTGCGCCCATGTCGCGTGCTGGAAGCACGTGTGAGTCAACGATCGGCGGGATGCAGGAGAAAGGCGTGCTCAAGAAACTGGGGATCAAAGGTCGCGTATTGTTGCTGACCCTGTTGCCGACCAGCCTGATGGCACTGGTGCTGGGCGGCTATTTCACCTGGACGCAGCAATCGGACCTGCAGGCCCAACTCATGCAGCGCGGCGAAATGATCGCCGAACAACTGGCCCCATTGGTGGCGCGAGCCATGGGCCACGGCGATGCCGAGCTGCTCGAACGCATCGCCACCCAGTCGCTTGAACAACCGGATGTCCGTGCGGTGACCTTCCTCGGCCCGGACCGTTCGCCACTGGCCCACGCCGGCCCGACCATGCTCAATCAGGCGCCGAGCGGCGACAGCACGCATTTGCTGCGTCGCAGCGGCAACGATGCCACTCGCTATCTGCTGCCGGTATTCGGCAAGCACCGCAATCTGGCCGGCGAGATGATCCCTGACGAGTCCGAACGGTTGCTCGGCTGGGTCGAGCTGGAACTCTCGCACAACGGCATGTTGCTGCGCGGTTACCGCAGCCTGTTCGCCAGCCTGTTGCTGATTGCCGCAGGACTGGCCGGCGCCGCATTGCTGGCCCTGCGCATGGGGCGCACGATCAACCGCCCGATCAGCCAGATCAAACAAGCGGTCGCGCAGCTCAAGGACGGTCATCTGGAAACCCGCCTGCCACCCCTCGGCAGTCAGGAGCTGGATGAACTGGCGTCCGGCATCAACCGCATGGCCGGCACCCTGCAGAACGCCCGGGAAGAACTGCAGCACAGCGTCGACCAGGCCACCGAAGACGTGCGCCAGAACCTTGAGACCATCGAGATCCAGAACATCGAACTGGACCTGGCCCGCAAGGAAGCCCTGGAAGCGAGCAGGATCAAGTCCGAGTTCCTCGCCAACATGAGCCATGAGATCCGCACACCGCTCAACGGCATTCTCGGCTTCACCCACTTGCTGCAGAAAAGCGAGCTGACCCCGCGCCAGCTCGACTACCTGGGTACCATCGAAAAGTCCGCCGACAGCCTGCTGGGGATCATCAACGAAATCCTCGACTTCTCGAAGATCGAGGCCGGCAAACTGGTGCTTGATCACATCCCGTTCAATCTGCGCGACCTGTTGCAGGACACCCTGACCATCCTCGCCCCCGCTGCCCATGCCAAGCAGCTGGAACTGGTGAGTCTGGTGTACCGCGACACGCCGCTGTCGCTGGTCGGCGACCCGCTGCGACTCAAGCAGATCCTCACCAATCTGGTGAGCAACGCCATCAAGTTCACCCGCGAGGGCACCATCGTCGCCCGCGCCATGCTCGAAGAAGAACACGAAGACAGCGTGCAACTGCGCATCAGCATTCAGGACACCGGCATCGGTCTGTCGAACCAGGACGTGCGGGCGTTGTTCCAGGCGTTCAGCCAGGCCGACAATTCGCTGTCGCGCCAGCCTGGCGGCACCGGTCTGGGGCTGGTGATTTCCAAGCGCCTGATCGAACAGATGGGCGGCGAAATCGGCGTCGACAGCACCCCGGGCGAAGGCTCGGAATTCTGGATCAGCCTGAGCCTGCCCAAGACCCGCGACGATGCCGAAGACCTGCCCGTCGCACCATTGCTCGGGCGCCGGGTCGCGGTACTGGAAAACCACGAACTGGCGCGTCAGGCATTGCAGCATCAACTGGAAGACTGCGGTCTGGACGTCACCCCGTTCAATACCCTGGAAAGCCTGACCAATGGCATCACCGGCGCCCATCAGACCGATCAGGCCATCGACCTTGCGGTGCTCGGCATCACCAGCAACGACATGCCGCCGGAACGACTCAACCAGCACATCTGGGATCTCGAACACCTCGGTTGCCGGGTACTGGTGCTGTGCCCGACCACCGAACTGACGCTGTTCCATCTTTCGGTGCCCAACCCCCACAGCCAGCTCCAGTCCAAACCGGCCTGTACCCGCAAGTTGCGCCGGGCATTGTCGGACATGGTCAACCCGCGACAAATACGCAGCGAGCCCGGTGAACCGCTGTCGAGCCGTGCACCGAAAGTGCTGTGTGTCGACGACAACCCGGCCAACCTGCTGCTGGTACAGACGCTGCTTGAAGACATGGGCGCCAAGGTGCTGGCCGTGGAAAGCGGGTATGCGGCGGTCAAGGCCGTACAGAACGAATCCTTCGACCTGGTGCTGATGGACGTGCAGATGCCTGGCATGGACGGACGTCAAAGCACCGAGACCATCCGCCAGTGGGAAAGCGAGCGCCATTGCACGCCGCTGCCGATCGTCGCCCTCACCGCCCACGCCATGGCCAACGAAAAACGTGCACTGCTGCAAAGCGGCATGGACGACTACCTGACCAAGCCGATCAGTGAGCGGCAACTGGCCCAAGTGGTGCTGAAGTGGACCGGCCTTGCGCTGCGCAATCAGGCACCGGACCGTGGTGGTGAAAACGCGACGGGGCATCAGGACCTGCCGGTACTCGATCATGAAGAAGGCTTGCGTCTGGCTGCCGGCAAGGCCGATCTGGCGGCGGACATGCTCGCGATGCTGCTGGCCTCGCTCGAGGCCGACCGCGAAGCCATTCGCACAGCCCGTGACAACCAGGACCAGAACGGTCTGCTCGAACGGGTCCATCGCTTGCACGGCGCGACCCGCTACTGTGGCGTTCCACAATTGCGCGCAGCCTGCCAGCGCAGCGAAACCCTGCTCAAACAGGAAGACCCCAAGGCTGCCACCGCCCTTGATGAACTGGAGCGGGCGATCAATCGTCTGGCGGCGCAGGCGAAGATCAGCGCCTGATCCACGGCAATGCCGACCCGTGCCGACACGGCTAAAGTGGTCGCGGGTGATTTGCGCCCGCGTCGATGCTTCAGGAGGATTGCATGCGCACGATCGTTTTCAGCAGCCAGACCTACGACCGCGACAGTTTCCTTGCAGCCGATTGCCCGGCCGGCATCGAACTGCATTTTCAGCCGGCCCGGCTCAGTCTCGACACGGCACCACTGGCCGAGCGGCACGAGGTGGTCTGCGCCTTCATCAATGACGACCTCAGCGCTCCCGTGCTGGAGCGCCTGGCGGCCGGCGGCACCCGACTGATCGCCCTGCGCTCGGCCGGTTACAACCATGTCGACCTGAACGCGGCCAAACGCCTGGGGCTGGTGGTCGTGCGTGTTCCGGCCTACTCGCCCCACGCGGTGGCCGAGCATGCCGTGGCATTGATTCTCGCGCTCAACAGGCGCCTGCACCGCGCCTACAACCGCACCCGCGAAGGCGATTTCAGCCTGCACGGCCTCACCGGTTTCGATCTGGTGGGCAAAACCGTCGGGATTGTCGGCACCGGCCAGATCGGCGCGACCTTCGCCAAAATCATGCACGGTTTCGGCTGTGAGCTGCTGGCCTTCGATCCGTATCCGAACCCGGCGGTCGAAGCACTGGGCGCACGCTACCTGAGCCTGGCGCAACTGCTCGAACAATCGCAGATCATCAGCCTGCACTGCCCGCTCAACGAACAGAGCAAACACCTGATCAATCGTGATTCGCTGGCGCACATGCGGCCGGGGGCGATGCTGATCAACACCGGCCGCGGCGGTCTGGTGGACACACCGGCACTGATCGATGCCCTGAAGGACGGTCAGCTGGGTTATCTGGGGCTGGATGTCTACGAAGAAGAGGCGCAGCTGTTTTTCGAAGACCGTTCCGACCTGCCGTTGCAGGACGATGTGCTGGCGCGATTACTGACCTTTCCCAACGTGATCGTCACGGCGCACCAGGCATTCCTGACCCGCGAGGCGCTGGGGGCGATTGCCGCGACCACCCTGCACAACATCGCGACCTGGGCGGCGGGATCACCGCAGAACCAGGTCCAAGGCTGAACGATCAGGCGTCAGGCAGGTGGCGACTCTGGAGAAATCGCCACACACAGAATCAACAGACCGAGCCAGCCGAAGCCGATCAGTCGCTGTTGGAAAGAGTGACCCCGGCGCAGCAGGAACCAGACAAAAACCATCGGCATCAGAAACGCCATGATCTTCAGCCAGCCTTCCACCGGGCGCACGCCCTGCTGATCCCACGCCGGCTCAACCGGCCGGGCTGCCTGCGCACGGCGCCTGCGTCCGGCGGCGGCCGGCAGCACTTTCGGTTCAGGCTGCGCGGCAGGCGTAGCGACGAAGGCTTCGGGGACAGCCTTGTTGCGGGGCAGACTGCCGAAGGAAATCATCGATGCGGCGCTGGCCGGTCGTGCAGCCTGTGCCTGTCCCTCCGCTATCGGAGCCCCGCAATGAATGCACGTCCTGGCTTCGGAACTGATGCTCCGCTTGCATTCATAACATTCGATCAGCGCCATGTTCCGTTCCTTAGAGATGAAGGCGGCAGTTTGCCACGACTGTGCTGTCGATTTGAACCTGATCGAAGGTCACACGCCCGCATCATTCTGCAATCAAGCCCGTGCTAGCATGTCGCGCATATTTGGAGGACCCATGGTCGAACACGATTTCCGCTACACCCTGATGAACCCGCAACACACCCTCACCGAATGCCGCGCCCTCGTGCCGGGCCGTTATCAGGTCACTGGCAACGGTGGCTCGATCCGTATCGGTGACGTGCTGGTCGTGACCCTCAAGGGCAGCAAGGACTTGTCCATGCGCCTGACCGTCGACACCGTGCGTCACCTGATCAACCCGCCGGGACAATGGACCGCGATGACCACCGGCCCGGTGTTCGGCGAGCTGGCGATCCATACCTGGCAGGTCAACTGTGACAGTTGCGCCAAGGAACTGAGCTTCGAATTCGCAGTAGACGCCAAGCTCGGCAAACCGGCAGAGAAACCGGCCGCCACGGCACGCATCGCCGAATTGGGCTGGAAAGCCGTCGGTGACAAGCACCTGTGCCCGAAATGCCAGGAGCCTGCATGATGAAACACCTGGCCCTGACCGCCGCTGTCGGCGCCGGCCTGATGGGCTGCGCCGCGGAGCCTGTGCAACTGCAACAGGACCGCAGCTACATTCTGGAATGGATCGGTGAACGGCCGCTGATGGACTACAGCCACCTGACCGTGACCCTCGGCGATGACGGCCGGGCATACGGCAACGGAGGCTGCAACCACTGGTTTGCGCCCTACACCCTCGATGGCGACAAGCTCAGCTTCGGCAAGATCGGCAAGACCCGCAAACTGTGTGCTCCGGCGCTGATGGAGCAAGAGCAACGCTTCCTCCAGGCTCTGGAGAAAGTGGAGCGCTGGGACATTTCGCCCATCGAACAGATGCGTTTCTGGCCGGCTGAAGGCAAGCCGTTGCGCTGGTGGCTGGAAGAAGGCTGAGCCTGCTGCACTGAATGATCGTTCCCACGCTCTGCGTCACAGCGGACGCGGAGCGTCCGGGGCGGCGTTAGGAACGATCCCTCAGTTGGTCGCCTGCAACGCCTCAAGCTTCGCCATCACCCCCGCCGCCGTCTGCTCGCCCATCAGCTGTTCCCGCACCTTGCCCTTGTTGTCGATGATGTAGGTCACCGGCAAGGCTTCACTGCGCGGCAGCTCGAACAGTTCCGCCGGATCCTGCGCCAGCACGGTGAACTTGATGCCCAGTTTTTCGCTGGCGCTCTTCAGCTCTTCACCCTGCACGTTGTCGAAATTGACCCCGAACACACCGATCTTCTTGCCCTTGAGCTCTTCGGCCAGATGATTGAGTTCCGGGATTTCCGTGCGGCACGGACCGCACCATTCGGCCCAGTAATTGAGTACCACCCATTGCTTGTCCAGGCGCTCGGAGGCGACTTTCTGCCCGTTCTGATCGATGCCGTAGTCGTTACCGCAGCCCCCCAGCATCAACGCCCCGATGATCGTCAATGCCGCTGCCAGTGCCCGTGTCATGTCGTGTTCCTTGTGAAAAATTGAATGCGCCTGCGACCCATCGCCTCCCAAGGTTCTGGATTGCGCGCTGCACAGTTAGAATAGCCGCCACTCTACGCAAGAAGCGACCCGCCCATGACCGATCTGACGCTTTATCACAACCCGCGCTGCTCGAAATCCCGCGGTGCGCTCGAACTGCTCGAAGCCCGTGGCCTGACGCCGAACGTGGTGCGCTACCTCGAAACCCCGCTGGGCGCCGCGCAGATCAAGGCCTTGCTCGGCAAGCTGGGAATCAGCGCCCGACAACTGCTGCGCACCGGCGAAGACGAATACAAGACCCTGAACCTGGCCGATGCCAGTCTCACCGAGAAACAATTGATCGACGCCATCGCGGCGCATCCGAAGTTGATGGAGCGACCGATTCTCGAAGCCGGCGACAAAGCCGTCATCGGCCGTCCACCGGAGCAGATCCTGGAGCTGCTGCCGTGAGTGCGCCGTACATTCTGGTTCTGTACTACAGCCGCAGCGGCTCGACCAACGAGATGGCCCGGCAGATTGCCCGCGGTGTCGAGCAAGCCGGCCTCGAAGCGCGTCTGCGCACCGTGCCGGCGATCTCCACCGAGTGCGAAGCCGTATCGCCGGACATTCCTGATGAAGGCGCGCTGTACGCCACATTGGATGACCTGAAGAACTGCGCCGGCCTGGCCCTCGGCAGCCCGACCCGTTTCGGCAACATGGCCGCGCCGCTCAAGTATTTCCTCGACGGCACCAGCAACCTGTGGCTGACCGGCGCACTGGTCGGCAAACCGGCCGGGGTGTTCACCTCCACCGCCAGCCTGCACGGCGGTCAGGAAACCACGCTGCTGTCGATGATGCTGCCGCTGTTGCACCACGGCATGCTGATCACCGGCCTGCCCTACAGCGAATCGGCGCTGCTGGAAACCCAGGGTGGCGGCACGCCGTACGGCGCCAGCCATCACGCCGGAGCCGACGGCAAAAGCGGTCTCGATCAGCACGAAGTGGCGCTGTGCCGCGCCCTCGGCGCGCGCCTGGCCAAGACGGCCCAGAAGCTGGGGAACTGAGATGGCCAGAAAGCCGAAAGTCCTGCCCGCCGTCGAATGGCTGGAGCCACGGGTACGGGCGATGCGGGTGATCAGTCTGCTGTGTTTTTTCGGCCTGGCCGGATTGCTCGCCGCTTATTACCTGGTGTTCGCCGACCTGCATGGCGCGCGGCCGTGGGTGATTCTGCTGATCGAACTGATCCCGTGGATTGTGCTCGCACCGGGCATGATCATGGGCAGCGCACGCGGGCATTCGTGGATGTGCTTTGTGGTGAATCTGTATTTCATCAAGGGCGCGCTGGCGGCGTATGACCCGAGCCGCCAGCTGTTTGGCGTGCTGGAGATGATCGCCAGTCTGGCGGTGTTCTGCTCGGCGCTGCTGTATGTGCGGTGGCGGTATCAGTTGAATCGCAAGCTGGCCGGCGAAGGCGAAGTCTCCGCCGCCTGACACAACGCCATCGCCAGCAGGCTGGCTCCCACACTGGATCGGCGTTATTCACAAATCTTCTGTGGGAGCTAGCCTGCTAGCGATGCGGGCGACTCAGTCTCAATGATTGACGGTATAGGCCAGCATCATCGAGATCTGGCTCATCGGCCGTCCACCGCTCTCTTCATGCCACTGGTTGAACGCATTCTGCACCGTCGCCAGATCCCGCAGACTGCTCGGCACCTTGTCGACAATCTTTTGCGCATTCAGCGCCGCGACCACGTCGTAGCTCGGCACAAACGTATCCTTGCCTACCATGCGCAAGAAGCGTGGCGCCGACAGCCCGCCCAATTGATGGCCGTGCTTTTTCAGGTACGTCCACAAACCGACGATGTCGGTCACCGGCCAGTCGGCCAGCAACGCGCCGAAGCTGCCCTTCTCTTTCTCGACGTCCAGAATGAACTGCGCATTGCGCGGCACGCTTTTGAGCTTGCCCAGGTGACGGATGATCCGCGCATCCTGCATCAACCGCTCAAGGTGTTCGGCGCTCATCAGCACGACCTTTTCCGGGTCGAACTTGAAGAACACTTCTTCAAAGGCTGGCCACTTGGCGTCCACCAGACTGTGCTTGAGGCCGGCGCGAAACACCCGCAGGGCCATGGTCGAGAGGTAACGGTCGTCGCTGATCTTGCGCAATTGCGCCGGGGTCTTGGGAACGGGCAGATGGGCTTCCAGTTCAGCCGCCGAACCGAAGCGGTTCAGACAGTATTCGTGCAGCCACTTGTAGTCGCGCATGCCCTCTCCTAAAAAATGAATTGAAAACGGCGCCCGCGAGCGCCGTTTCTTTCGAGCGATCAGATCGCTTACAGGTTCACCACGTTGACGAATCGCGAAGCCGCCGTCTCGTCGATCTTCAGGCTGGCGAAATCGAACAGGTTACGGTCAGCCAGTTGCGACGGGATCACGTTCTGCAGGCTGCGGAAAATGCTCTCGGTACGGCCCGGGGTCTTGCGCTCCCAGTCCTGGAGCATTTCCTTGACCACCTGACGTTGCAGATTTTCCTGAGAACCGCAGAGGTTGCACGGAATGATCGGGAATTGCTTGAAGTCCGAGTAGGCCTGGATGTCTTTCTCGTTGCAGTAGGCCAGTGGACGGATCACCACGTTGCGCCCGTCATCGGCGCGCAGCTTGGGCGGCATGGCCTTGAGGCTGCCGTTGAAGAACATGTTGAGGAAAAACGTCTCGACGATGTCGTCGCGGTGATGACCGAGGGCCATTTTGGTCGCACCGATTTCGTCGGCGAAGGTGTACAGCGTGCCGCGACGCAGGCGCGAGCACAGCGAGCAGGTGGTCTTGCCTTCCGGCACCAGCTCCTTGACCACCGAGTAGGTATCCTTCTCGACGATGTGGTACTCGATGCCCAGCTCTTTGAGGTAGGCCGGCAGCACGTGTTCGGGGAAACCCGGCTGCTTCTGGTCCATGTTCACGGCGACGATATCGAACTTGATCGGCGCAACCTTCTGCAGGTGCATCAGCACGTCGAGCATGGTGTAGCTGTCCTTGCCCCCGGACAGGCAGACCATGACCTTGTCGCCGTCTTCGATCATGTTGAAGTCGGCGACCGCTTCGCCGGCCAGGCGGCGCAGGCGCTTTTGCAGTTTGTTCTGGTTGACCGTAAGAGTGCCCATGACGCGAAATCCGTGAGGTGTGACGAAAGGCGGGCATTTTACGCAAAAACACCTGGCTTGTGGCCACAGGTTGTCGCCCCCTCGAATGCCCGCTTGCACAGACCCCGACGCGATTACCCCGCCGGTTTACAGCGCGATTTGCTCTAAGACCCTAATACCTGTGCGGTTAAGACCTTTCTATACTGCGACATAAGGTCGCACACAATCTGAAGACCTGTATTTGCTCGGCCACATTGGCCCGTAGGCGCTCCGCTGGGGGGCGATGGCAATAACGAGAGGAGTGACTGGCATGATCCATCACGTAGTGGGACTTTTTACCCACCCCGATCAGGAATGGAAGGAAATCCGTGGCGACCAGGAAGAAAGCATCAGCCACATGTACCTGACGCACACGCTGATTCTGGCGGCGATCCCCGCTGTTTCGGCGTTTATCGGCACCACCCAGGTCGGCTGGGTGATCGGCAACCGCGCGCCGGTCATGCTCACCGTCGAAAGCGCAATCTGGATGACGGTCATGTCGTACCTGGCAATGCTCGGCGGGGTCGCGGTCATGGGTGCCTTCGTGCACTGGATGGCCCGCACCTATGACGCCAACCCGAGCCTGGCCCGTTGCGTCGCGTTTGCCACCTACACCGCGACGCCGTTGTTCGTCGGCGGCCTGGCGGCGCTCTATCCGCACATGTGGCTGGGGATGATCGTCGGCACGGCGGCCATCTGCTACACGGTGTACCTGTTGTACGTGGGGCTGCCGACCTTCATGAACATTCCGTCCGATGAGGGTTTCCTGTTCTCCAGTTCGGTGCTGGCGGTGGGTCTGGTGGTGCTGGTGGCCATCATGGCGTTTACCGTGATTGTCTGGGGACTGGGCGTGGGGCCCGTCTACACCAATTAGCAACCGGCTCCTTCCGAGAAGAACAAGATCCGCCAACACAGGCCGCCGCAAGGCGGCCTTCTCATGCCTGAAACAGACGTCGCGACCATTCGGCAGACGGGTGATTCGCAAGAATGGACGGTTGCGGCATACTCCAAACCTCTGGAGATCCATCAAGCATGCCCGAGCAACTCAATACCCGCGTCGAAGACTGTTTCCAACTCGCTGAATCCTTTTTCAAACGTCCTTTCAAACGCCCCGTGGTGAGCCTCAAGCTGCGCGGGCAAAAAGCCGGGGTCGCGCATCTGCACGAGAACCTGCTGCGCTTCAATCCGCAGCTGTACCGGGAAAACGCCGAACACTTCCTCAAGCAGACCGTGGCCCATGAAGTCGCGCACCTGATCGCCCATCAACTGTTCGGCGATCGCATCCAGCCCCACGGCGAGGAGTGGCAACTGATCATGCGCGGCGTTTACGAGCTGCCGCCGGACCGCTGCCACACCTATGAAATCAAACGCCGAAGCGTGACCCGCTACATCTACAAATGCCCGTGTGCGGACAGCGATTTTCCGTTTTCGGCGCAGCGCCATAGTCTCGTCAGACAGGGGCGGCGGTATTTGTGCCGACGCTGTCGCAACACGTTGGTGTTCAGTGGCGAAACGCGGGTCGAGTAAGCCCCACCTCGTTCCCACGCAGAGCGTGGGAACGATCTATACAACCACTTTCGCGGCACGCAGTTCGGCAATCCGCTCAGGACTAAAACCCAACTCCCCCAACACCTGATCCGTATGCTGCCCCAGCGCCGCACCGACATATCGAGGCGCCGGCAACGCTTGGGAAAACTTCAGCGGACACGCCATCTGCGCCTGCACAGAGCCATCGCCACGAGGCACCTGCGTCACCAGTCCCCGGGCCTGCAATTGCGGATGCTGCACCGCCTCGCTCAGGTTCAACACCGGTTCGACACAGGCGTCGATCCCGGCGAACAGCTCGCACAGCTCGGCAAAGTCATGCTTCTCGAACTCGATCTTCAAGGCGTCCTTGAGCGCACGCTGTTGCTCGGGCTTGGGTGACAAACCCTGCGCCGCCAGTTCCGGCCGGCCCAGCGCCGCACACAATGGCTGCATGAAGGCCGGCTCCAGACTGCCCACCGACATCCAGCGCCCGTCCCGGGAACGGTAATAGTCATAGAAACTGCCGCCATTGAGCATCTGATCCTCCCGGCCCGGTTCCTCGCCGCAGGCCAGATACCCGGCGCCGGCCATGGCGTTCAGGCTGAACGCACAGTCGGTCATGCTCACGTCCAGGTGCGTGCCCTGCCCGGTCTGTTGGCGAGAGATTACCGCTGCCAGCAGACCGATCACCCCGTGCAGCGAGCCACCCGCGATATCCGCCACCTGCATGCCCAGCGGCAACGGCCCGCTGTCGGCGCGCCCGGTGTAGCTGGAGAGCCCGGCCAGCGCCAGATAGTTGATGTCGTGGCCGGCGCGATCCTTGAACGGCCCGGTCTGGCCGTAACCGGTGATCGAGACATAAATCAGCTTCGGATTGATCGCCTTCAGCGCCTCGTAACCCAGCCCCAGCCGCTCCATCACGCCGGGACGAAACTGCTCCAGCACGATGTCGTAGTCCGACAGCAACCGCTTGACCAGCTCCAGCGCCTCGGGCTGTTTGAGGTCCAGTGCCAGGCTGCGCTTGTTGCGATTCAGGTAGGCGTGACTGGCCGAGACGCCGTGATCGTGGGGCGGCAAGACCCGCACCAGGTCGAGTCGGGTCGGCGATTCGATGCGCAGCACTTCGGCGCCCATGTCCGCCAGCAGCAGTGAGGCGAACGGTCCCGGCAGCAGGGTCGAGAAATCCAGAATTTTCAGTGAGGCCAGCGGTGCAGACATGGGCGATCTCCATCAACGATGCATGCAGCCTAGGCAGCCGTCGGCGATGGGGCAATTACCGGATGCATCAGTTGCACTGACCGTTGCGCTCAAAACGCAGGCAAGAAAAAACCCGCCGAAGCGGGTTTTTCCATTCAAGCAATGCTTACTTCACATTGCTCGGGGTCGGGCCTTCGGCCACGCCCAGGTCATCTTCGTGACGCTGGTCAACGATACCGCGACCGCCCGAGGCCAGCTCGGATTGCAGCACGTCGGTGTCCAGTTCCTTGACCCACTTGGCCACAACGATGGTGGCAACGGCGTTGCCGACCAGGTTGGTCAGGGCGCGGGCTTCGGACATGAAGCGGTCGATACCCAGGATCAGCGCCAGACCGGCCACCGGCAGGTGACCTACCGCCGACAGGGTGGCGGCCAGCACGATGAAGCCCGAACCGGTCACACCGGCGGCGCCTTTGGAGGACAGCAGCAACACCACCAGCAGAGTGATCTGGTGAGTGATGTCCATGTGGGTGTCGGTCGCCTGAGCGATGAACACGGCCGCCATGGTCAGGTAGATCGCAGTGCCGTCGAGGTTGAACGAGTAGCCGGTCGGGATCACCAGACCTACCACCGACTTCTTCGCGCCCAGACGCTCCATCTTGATCAGCATGCGTGGCAGTACCGATTCCGAGGAGGAAGTACCCAGCACGATCAGCAGTTCTTCACGGATGTAGCGGATCATCTTCAGCACGCTGAAGCCGTGCATGCGGGCGATACCGCCGAGCACGATCAGGATGAACGCCAGGCAAGTAATGTAGAAGCACGCCATCAGTTGACCCAGCTGCACCAGCGAGCCGACACCGTAGGCGCCGATGGTGAAGGCCATCGCACCGAAGGCACCGATTGGCGCGAGCTTCATGATCATGTTGATGATGTTGAACATCACGTGGGCGAAGCGATCGATGAAGTCCAGGATCGGCTTGCCGTAGGCACCCAGGCGGTGCAGGGCGAAACCGAAGATCACCGAGAACATCAGCACTTGCAGGATGTCACCGGTGGCGAACGCGCCGACGATGGTGGTCGGGATCACGTTGAGCAGGAAGCCGACGACGCTCTGGTCAGCACCTTGCTGCACATAGGTGGCGACTTTCGAGGCGTCGAGGGTGCTGACGTCGATGTGCATGCCGTTGCCCGGTTGCACGATGTTGACCACGATCAGGCCGACCAGCAGGGCAATGGTCGAAACGATTTCGAAGTACAGGAGTGCGTAACCGCCGGTCTTGCCGACCGATTTCATGTTCTGCATGCCGGCGATGCCGCTGACCACGGTGCAGAAGATGATCGGGGCGATGATCATTTTGATCAGTTTGATGAACCCGTCACCCAGCGGCTTTACGGCCACACCGAACTGCGGGTAGTAGTGACCGAGCGCGATACCGATACAAATTGCGACGATCACCTGGAAATACAGGGATTTGTACAGTGGCTGACGAGTCGTCATTGCAAAGTTCCTCAAGAGTCCCGCGCGGCAACATCCATCTGTTGTACGCGACACTTGAATTGCGAACCCTCCTGCACTGGAGGGATTTGTTGTGTCGAACGGCGCTGTTCCGGACCGGCTCGGCGCACGCTTCTGTTGCTCTTATCGCAAACGTCGTGCCACTTTGGTGCAAATCGCTGCAAGCCTTTTGATATCAGGGGATACGGGTTTTTCTGTGTCACCGTTCGGTTACTCAAGTGTGGCGGATTTCCGCCAACTCGCCCGACGTCGTCCTACAATTTGGCGGAAATCCGCCTTGTTACCGATCAAAGGCAGCCGCTACCATCGGTCGGCCAGAGGAAGGATCTGCCGCCCATGCGCGAACGCACCATCGCCAGTCACTTTGCCCGCGCCGCCCTCGGTGGCGCGCGGCGCTCGGGTTACGACTATTCGGACCTGCTGCAGCAACTGGGCATCAGCCCCGAACTGCTCGACGAACCGCGCGCGCGGATCGCCCCGGAGCAATTCACTCAACTGATCCAGAACCTGTGGCTGGCCCTGGACGACGAATACCTGGGCTTCGGCAACGCGCCGAGCAAACCCGGCAGCTTCGCCATGATGTGCCACGCCATCATTCATTGCCGCAGCCTGGAAAAGGCTCTGCAACGCGGCTTATTGTTTTATAGCCTATTCCCCGATGCCCCGCGCCTGACGCTGACCCATGAAGACGAATGGGTACGCCTGAGCCTCGACGATGCGCAATGGTGGGACCCGGATCACTTTCTCAGCGAGAGCCTGCTGGTGATTTGGCACCGCCTCGGCAGCTGGCTGATCGGCCAGCGGATTCGCCTGGAACAGGCCGGTTTCAGCTACCCGAAACCGGCGCACGGGGCTGAATACGATTTGCTGTTCTCCTGCCCGCTGGCGTTTTCCGCCTCCCAGAGCAGCCTGGTGTTTCACAGTCGCTATCTGCATATGCCGCTGCTGCAGGACGAACGCACCCTCAAGCATTTCCTCGAACGCTCCCCCGCCGACCTGCTGTCCCGACCGGATGACGGCAACAGCCTGAGCAGCCGATTGCGCCGCCTGCTCAGCCATGACAGCGCGCGCTGGCCGGACCTGGAAGCGGTGGCCACGCACCTGCACATCAGTCCGCAAACCCTGCGCCGACATTTGCGCGAGGAAGGCACCAGTTTTCAGGAATTGAAGGATCAACTGCGGCGGGACATCGCGATTTATCACCTGGGGCGGGCCGATCTGTCGTTGCAACAGATCGCCGAACAGCTCGGGTTTTCCGAACCGTCGGCGTTTCATCGGGCGTTCAAGAAATGGACGGGGCTGACACCGGGGGCTTATCGGGCGCAGGAACAGTAGGCGGTCACATCGCCGGAAAATGAATCCTGAACGCCGCCCCGCCCATCGGCGAATCGCCCAATGTCAGTTTCGCGTTGTAGCTCTCGATGATGTCCTTGACCACCGCCAGGCCGATCCCCTGCCCCGGGTGCTGGCGATCCAGACGCTCTCCCCGCTCAAGGATCCGCGCACGCTGATGCTCCGGAACACCGGGGCCGTCGTCTTCGATGCACAACTCGATCCCGGCCAGGGTTTCGCGCACGCTGATGCGCACTTCGCCCAGGCACAGGCGATAGGCATTTTCCAGCAGGTTGCCCATCATCTCCAGCAAGGCGCCCTGCTCGATCGGCACATAGCAGTGCTCCGGCAGGTCGAACGCCACCCGTACGTGTTTATCGCGGTAGACCTTGTCCAGGGTATCGCACAGGCTTTTGAGTACCGGGCGCAAGCGTACCTGATGGCGCACCAGACCACTTTTGCGCAGGCTCGCGCGCTGCAACTGGTAGCTGATTTGCTGACTCATGCGTTCGATCTGGGTTTGCAGCACCCAGGCCTGATCGCGATCTTCGGGACGCTGGGCCATGTCTTCACTGACCCCCTGCAAGACCGCCAGCGGGGTTTTCAGGCTGTGGGCCAGATCGTCGAGGGAGTCGCGGTAACGGCTGCGTTGCTGGCGCTCGCTGTGCAGCAAGCGGTTGAGCGAGCCGGTCAGACGCAACAGCTCACGGGGGTGCTGTTCGGTGAGGCTTTCGCGGGTGCCGCTTTCGATTTCGTCCAGTTCCTGGCTGAGCCGGCGCAACGCCTTGAGGCCCCAGGTCAGGCCGATCCACAGCAACGAAAGCAAGACCAGCAGCGCCGCGCCGAAACCGAGGTAGAGGTTTTCCCGCAGACCTTCGAGGGTGGTTTCGTACTCACGCACCGGTTGCAGCGCGACGATGCTGAACGCCGCATTCTTGCCACCGAGCAGTTTGACCTCGACGTCGTAGACGAAGAACTCCTGACCGCTGGCTTCGCGAATCCGCGCAAACTCGCTGCCCATCCCGTCGTAACGCGGCTTGTAGTTGATCTGCTCTTCCTGGGTCGCTTTCGAGCGCCAGACCAGATGACCTTCGCGGTCGTAGATGTAGCCGAGCAGACGGAAGTCGGCGAGGTTGAATCGCTCGTCCGGCAACTGCATCGGCATCACCAGCCGACCGTTTTCAATCCGTGCCGCGGAAATCAGTGTGGTGACGTCCGATGCCAGGCGCTGCTCGATGGAATCCTGCAGCGCCAGACTGAACGCCCCTTGCATCGCCGGAAGCAGGGCGAGCATGAACAACACCGCCAACGTCGTGGCGGCCAGCATCAAGCGAACGCGAAGCGAACGGATCAAGTGCAGCGCTCATTGAACAGATAGCCGAGCCCGCGCACCGTGTCGATCGGCTTGAACCCGGCCGTGCCTTCAAGCTTGCGCCGCAGACGCCCGACCAGCACTTCGATCACGTTCGGATCACGCTCGTCGTCGTCCGGGTAGAGCTGCTCCATCAGGCGATCCTTGGGCACCACTTGCTGGTGATGGCGCATCAGGTATTCCAGAATCCGGTATTCGTAGGCGGTCAGGGCCAATGGCTGCTCATCGAGGGTCGCCTGCTTGCGATTGAGGTCGAGCAACAACGGACCGGCGACAATGGTCGACTGGGTAAAGCCGCTGGAACGACGCAACAGCGCGTTGAGCCGCGCTTCCAGCTCTTCGAACTGAAACGGCTTGACCAGGTAATCGTCGGCACCGGCAGCCAGGCCTTCGACCTTGTCCTGCCAGTTGCCACGGGCGGTGAGGATCAGGATCGGAAAGCTTTTGCCGTCCTGGCGCAGCTGGCGGATCAGATCGAGCCCGCCCATGCCCGGCAGGCCAAGGTCGATCACCGCCAGGTCAAAATTGAATTGCCCGGTCTGATACAGCGCCTCTTCGGCATTGGCCACGGACTCGACCACGTGACCGCTTTCCGTCAGGCGGGTTTGCAGGTGATGGCGCAACAGCGCTTCATCTTCGACGACCAACAGTTTCATGACACTCTCCCGGGCCAATCAGCATCTGCAACAGCATACCTGCGACAACGGTGTACTGCCGCTTTTGAGGGTTCTGTTCATTTCATCCCTCGCACGTGGCTAAAGATTACTGAACCCGGCCTGTACCTGCCCTGAACGCACCCTGAACCCGGGCGCAATCAAATGAACTAGGCTGTCTTGACCTTTTACTGTCAGGAGACCCGATCATGCGCCTGTTCCTTGCCCTCACCCTGCTCGCCTTCAGCAGCCTCAGCGCGGCGGCGATCAAGACTCAGGAAATACCTTATCAGAGCGCCGATGGCACGAAACTGATCGGTTATTACGCCTATGACGACGCGATCAAGGGCCCTCGTCCCGGCGTGGTAGTGGTCCATGAATGGTGGGGGCTGAATGACTACGCCAAGCGCCGCGCCCGGGATCTCGCCGGCCTCGGCTACAGCGCGCTGGCTATCGACATGTACGGTGACGGCAAGAACACCGAGCACCCGAAGGACGCGATGGCGTTCATGCAGGCGGCCACGCAGAACGCCGATGCTGCCAGCAAACGCTTCGAGGCCGGCCTCGACCTGCTGAAGAAGCAGCCACAGACCGACACCGGCAAGCTGGCCGCCATCGGTTACTGCTTCGGTGGAGGCGTGGTGTTGAATGCGGCGCGCCAGGGGGTGCCATTGGCCGGCGTAGTGAGTTTCCACGGCGCACTGGCCACCAAGACCCCGGCGACACCGGGCAGCGTGAAGTCGAAGATCCTCGTCGAGCACGGCGCACTGGACAGCATGGTGACTGCCGACAACGTCACCGCGTTCAAGTCTGAAATGGACAAGGCCGGCGCCGACTATCAATTCGTCAGCCTCGACGGCGCCAAGCATGGTTTCACCAACCCCGACGCGGATCGCCTGAGCCATGGCGATCACGGTGGCCCGGATATCGGTTACAACAAGGCCGCGGATGAAAAGTCCTGGGCGGACATGCAGGCCTTCTTCAAGAAAATCTTTGGCTGAGCCCACTCGTTCCCGCGCCCTGCGCGGGAACGTTCCACGCCTGCGCACTATCCAGCCTCAAAGCAACCCGGCAAAATGCCCGCCATGAATTCCAGCCCTCTCCTCCCCGCTTGCTGCACCCCGCTCGATGCCCACTGGCCATTGCCGATCGTGCTGCCGGACACCGTGCTGCTGAGCACCCACTTCGACCCGTCGCAACTGCTCGGCGATGACTTCCGCCGCAGTGCCATCGAACCGCCGCCGAGTATCCAGCGTTCGGTGGCCAAGCGTCAGGCGGAGTTTCTGGCGGGGCGGATTTGCGCCCGGGCCGCGCTGCAACAACTGGAAGGTTCAAGCAATGTTCCGGCGATTGGCGAGGATCGCGCACCGGTGTGGCCGGCACACATCTGCGGCTCGATCACCCACAGCACCGGCCGGGCGGCGGCGATTGTCGCCAACAAGCAACACTGGCGCGGGCTGGGCATGGACCTGGAAAACCTGCTCAACGCCGAACGGGCCGAGCGGCTGGCCGGAGAAATTCTCACCCCGCCAGAAATGCAGCGCATGGCCGCCGGCGCCCGCGATCAACTGGCGCTGTGGGTGACCCTGACGTTTTCGGTGAAGGAAAGCCTCTTCAAGGCGCTGTACCCGATCGTCCAGAAGCGTTTCTATTTCGAGCACGCCGAAATGCTCGAATGGACCGAACAGGGTCAAGTACGGCTGCGACTGCTGACGGACCTGTCCAGCGAATGGCGCAACGGGACCGAACTGGACGCACAGTTCGGGGTACACGACGGGCAGTTGTTGAGTCTGGTCAGCATCCAGGCTTGAGCCGCTTCAGCGTCGCTCCTGATTTCGCGGCCAGCTCAGGCTGAAACACGCCCCGCCCAGACTCTTGCTCTTGCCGATCAGCGCCCGGCCGTCATGCCAGTGGATGATCCGCCGCACGATCGACAGCCCCAACCCGTGCCCACCGGACGCCCGGGTACGGCTGTCGTCCAGCCGCAGAAACGGCGTGAAGATTTTCTCCCAGGCACTTTCCGGCACACCGGGACCGTCGTCCTCGACATCCACCCGGCAACGCATCTGTCCGACCTGATAACTCACCGTGACCTTCGAGCGCGCATGGCGCATGGCGTTGCTCACCAGATTCTGCAAGGCACGGTGCAGGAAACGCGGTTCGGCCTCGACCCAGGCGCCATCACAATCGGCCGCCGACAGGCACAGACCGCGCTGCACGATGACATCCGCACGTAACGGCGCCAGTTCCTCGATCACCTGATTGACCAGCGCATCGAGGTCCAGACGCTGGAACGTCAAGGCCGGCGAGCCCTGCTCCAGCCGCGCATAGGTGAGCATTTCGTCCACCAGCTTATCGAGGTCCTCGATATCGTGGTCCATGCCTTCACGGTATTTCTCCAGGGCCTGCGGGGTGGTGGCCGAGCCGATCATTTCCAGACCGAACCGCAGGCGCGCCACCGGCGTGCGCAACTCATGGGACACCGCGCGCACCAGCTCACGCTGGATCGCCAGCAATTGCTGCAGATGCTCGGCCATGCCGTTGAACGCGGCCGCCAGTTTTCCCACCGAGTCGGCACCGCGCGCCGGCACGCGAGTTTCCAGGCTGCCCTTGGCGATGCGCGTGGCCGCCGCTTCGAGACCACGCAAGCGCCGTTCGAGCTGACGCACCAGTAAATAGACGATGAGACCGATCAGGGTCAGACCCAATGCCGCAATCAGCACCAGCCATTGCGGCGGGTACGGATTCATCTGATAGAGCGGGCCGATTTCCAGCACCCACGGCGTGCCGACCATCCCGGCGAACACCCGGATCGAATCACCGCCCTTGCCCAGCGCCATCACCGTATCGCCCTCCGATACACGACGGCTCTGGTCTTCGTCCATGTCGGCCTCGTCCACGGTGACCAGTCGCAGGTCGAAGCCGAACCCTTTCTCTTCCTTTAATTGCGCCAGGCGTCTGGGTTGTTCACCCACTGGCACCCGCACCAGCTCATCGGCCAGCAGGTAGATCGTCGCCCGGGCCAGTTGCTCGCTGATCTGCTGCACCTCGCCCACCAGCACAAGCTGCTCCTTGTCGCTGACCATCCGGTAGACCTTAGCCGCGTGCGGCCCGGTCTGTTCGACCAGTGCCTGGCCGCGCTGCACGCGGGTGCGCTGGGTGAGATCGAGATCGGTCTGGGCGAAGGTTTTCAATGCCAGCGGAATTCCCAGCAGCCGCTCCCAGACCAGCAAGGCACGGTGACGCTCGGTCTCGTTCATCGGCTGCAGGTTGTCCGCCATCAGGGAAAACGTGCCGTGGGCCAGGCGCTCGCGGTATTGCTCGCTGCGCACCTGATTGAGCAGGTGCAGCGCCAGTACGCCGAGCACCGCCACCAGAATCAGCGCCGCGCACATGCCGCCGTAGATGCGCAGGAAGATCGAGTTCACAGTGGCAGTTCTACGCAGGCTTCAGGCACGAACAGATAGCCTTTGCTGCGCACGGTCTTGATCAGGCGCGGGTGATCGGGGTCGTCGCCGATCTTCGGGCGGATGCGCGAGATGCGCACATCGATCGAGCGGTCCTGGCCGTCGTAACCGATGCCGCGCAGCGCGGTGAAGATTTCTTCCCGCGACAGAATCCTTCCGGCGTTGGATACCAGCAGCCACAACAGGTCGAATTCGGCGCTGGTCAACTCGATGCCGCTGTCGCTCAGCCAGGCTTCGCGCAAGGCGTTGTCGACCACCAAAGGGCCGAACTGCAGACGACGAGGTTTGCCCGACGCCGGCTCCGGTGCGTCACTGCGTCGCAACAACGCCTGGATACGCGCCAGCAACAGCCGTGGACGCACCGGTTTGCACACGTAATCATCGGCGCCGATGTCGAGGCCGAGGATCTGGTCGGCATCGTCGGTGCGCGCGGTCAGCATGAGGATCGGTCCGTCGTACTGGTCGCGCACCTTGCGGCAGATGCTCAGGCCGTCTTCGCCGGGGAGCATCAGGTCGAGGATCACCAGATCCGGCTGCTCCTTGATGATCCGCGCCGCCGCCAGTGCACCGTTGCCTTCGATCTCCACGCGCAATCCGTTGGCTTGCAGATATTCACGGGTCAGTTCGGCCAGACGCTGGTCGTCCTCGACTATCAATACCTGCCAGGCTTCATGCTCCACGAGTGACCTCTGCTTGCCGATGCTGCTTATAAAGGAAGGATCCTCCCGTCTTTTTGTCATCTTTAAGGAGGATAAGAATGCGTGCGCACGGGCCGATTGTATAAACGGCGTACAGCCAGAACACAAGTCGGTAAATGCGTTCGGACAAGGCGGATTTTTGTGATAGGGTTCGCGCCCTTAAAAATCCGCTGAAGCGTTTTTCCCGACTGAAAAACAGTGACAAACGGTCTAGCTCAGCAGGTTAGCGGCCTACACGGGAATTCCTGGTTTCTTACACAATTTACGCACAGGTTTATCCACAGCTCGTACGTTGCAAGCCCCCTCAAAACGCATTATCTTGTAGCACGGCGTAAAGAGACCCCCTACATATAGGGTTTTCCGTTCTAGAGCCCAACCACATTTCGGACCTGAAACTCAAGTGCTTTATTGCCAGTTTCCGGTTGAACCAAGCAAGTTTTTCAAAGCCCAAACCGCACTTGCGGATGGCACCGTTTTTCAGGTTGGCAACGACCGGAACGGTACGGGTGTTGCAGTCATTACTGTCACCCTGGAAGTCATTCGGCTCGAGCCTTGGCTCGCGGCCAAAAACTTCGGCAAGGATGCGGCGTCATTAGCCTTTTTCCTACTGGTCCGAAGTTGTTATGCCCGACCCCCGTCGGCTGTAGTGCTTCGGACCAGAACGGTGAGCACCATGATGGTGCCCAAACAAACATAGAGAATGTGGAGATCACCCCCCATGCAAACCGACACAACTCGCGAGAACCCGCAGGGCACCTTGCCGCAGGCCGCCGATTCGAATTCGGATCTGGCTGCCACCGCGCCTGGTCAACTGCGCGTGATCAAGCGTAATGGCACTGTCGTTCCTTACACCGATGACAAGATCACCGTCGCTATCACCAAAGCGTTTCTCGCAGTTGAGGGCGGCACCGCTGCCGCTTCGTCGCGAATCCACGACACCGTTGCCCGCCTGACCGAACAGGTCACCGCGACCTTCAAGCGTCGCATGCCGTCGGGCGGCACCATCCACATCGAAGAAATCCAGGATCAGGTCGAACTGGCCCTGATGCGTGCCGGCGAGCAGAAAGTGGCTCGCGACTACGTGATCTACCGCGATGCCCGCTCCAAAGAGCGCGCCACCCGCACCACCGCCGATGCTCCGGTTCAGGCGCACCCGTCGATCCGCATCACCCGCGCCGACGGCAGCCTCGCGCCACTGGACATGGGCCGCCTTAACACCATCGTCACCGAAGCCTGCGAAGGCCTGGCCGAAGTCGACGGCGACCTGATCCAGCGCGAAACCCTGAAGAACCTGTACGACGGCGTGGCCCTGAACGACGTCAACACTGCGCTGGTAATGACCGCGCGTACCCTGGTCGAGCGCGAGCCGAACTACTCGTTCGTGACCGCCCGCCTGCTGATGGACACCCTGCGCGCCGAAGGCCTGGGCTTCCTGGGCGTGGCCGAGAGCGCCACTCACCACGAGATGGCCGACCTCTACGCCAAGGCGCTGCCGGCCTACGTTGCCAAAGGTATCGAGTTCGAACTGCTGAACCCTGTGCTGGCCTCCTTCGACCTGGAAAAACTGGGCAAGGCGATCAACCACGAGCGCGACCAGCAATTCACCTACCTGGGCCTGCAGACCCTGTACGACCGTTACTTCATCCACAAGGATGGCGTGCGCTTCGAACTGCCGCAGATCTTCTTCATGCGCGTGGCCATGGGCCTGGCGATCGAAGAGAAGCAGAAAGAAGACCGTGCGATCGAGTTCTACAACCTGCTGTCGTCCTTCGACTACATGGCATCGACTCCGACCCTGTTCAACGCCGGTACCCTGCGTCCACAGCTGTCGAGCTGCTACCTGACCACCGTGCCGGATGACCTGTCGGGCATCTACCACGCGATCCACGACAACGCCATGCTGTCGAAATTCGCCGGTGGCCTGGGCAACGACTGGACTCCGGTTCGTGCACTGGGTTCGTACATCAAGGGCACCAACGGCAAGTCGCAAGGCGTGGTTCCGTTCCTGAAAGTGGTGAACGACACCGCCGTCGCCGTCAACCAGGGTGGCAAGCGCAAAGGCGCTGTGTGTGCCTACCTGGAAACCTGGCACATGGACATCGAAGAGTTCATCGAGCTGCGCAAGAACACCGGTGATGATCGTCGTCGTACCCACGACATGAACACCGCCAACTGGATCCCTGACCTGTTCATGAAGCGTGTCTTCGATGACGGCAAGTGGACCCTGTTCTCGCCATCCGAAGTACCGGACCTGCACGACCTGACCGGCAAGGCCTTCGAAGAGCGCTACGAGTACTACGAAGCCCTGACCGAGTACCCGGGCAAGATCAAGCTGTTCAAGACCATCCAGGCCAAAGACCTGTGGCGCAAGATGCTGTCGATGCTGTTCGAAACCGGCCACCCATGGCTGACCTTCAAGGACCCGTGCAACCTGCGCAGCCCGCAGCAGCACGTCGGCGTCGTTCACAGCTCGAACCTGTGCACCGAGATCACCCTGAACACCAACAAGGACGAGATCGCGGTCTGCAACCTGGGCTCGATCAACCTGCCGAACCACATCGTCGACGGCAAGCTGGACACCGCCAAGCTCAAGCGCACCATCGACGTCGCCGTGCGCATGCTCGACAACGTGATCGACATCAACTACTACTCGGTACCGCAGGCGAAGAACTCCAACTTCCGCCACCGTCCGGTCGGCCTGGGCATCATGGGCTTCCAGGACGCGCTGTACCTGCAGCACATCCCTTACGGTTCCGACGCTGCTGTCGAGTTCGCCGACAAGTCGATGGAAGCGGTCAGCTACTACGCGATCCAGGCTTCCTGCGACCTGGCTGACGAGCGCGGCTCGTACGAGACGTTCCAGGGTTCGCTGTGGTCCAAAGGCGTTCTGCCGCTGGATTCGCAACAGATCCTGATCGAAGCACGTGGCCAGAAGTACATCGACGTCGACCTGACCGAGTCCCTGGACTGGGCACCGGTTCGCGCCCGTGTTCAGAAAGGCATCCGTAACTCGAACATCATGGCCATCGCACCGACCGCGACCATCGCCAACATCACCGGCGTCTCGCAGTCGATCGAACCGACCTACCAGAACCTGTATGTGAAATCGAACCTGTCGGGCGAATTCACCGTGATCAACCCGTACCTGGTTCGCGACCTGAAGGCTCGCGGTCTGTGGGACTCGGTCATGATCAACGACCTGAAGTACTACGACGGTTCGGTTCAGCAGATCGAGCGCATCCCGCAGGAACTCAAAGAGCTCTACGCGACCGCGTTCGAAGTGGACACCAAGTGGATCGTTGACGCCGCCAGCCGTCGTCAGAAGTGGATCGACCAGGCCCAGTCGCTGAACCTGTACATCGCCGGCGCATCGGGCAAGAAACTGGACGTGACCTACCGCATGGCCTGGTACCGTGGTCTGAAAACCACCTACTACCTCCGTGCCCTGGCCGCGACCAGCACCGAGAAGTCGACCATCAACACCGGCAAGCTGAACGCTGTTTCCAGCGGCGGCAACCACGGTGACGATTCGGTCCTGGCAGCGCCTGCCGGCCCTGCTCCAGTGCCGAAGGCGTGCGCCATCGACGAGCCGGATTGCGAAGCTTGCCAGTAAGCTGAGCTGAATCGGGCGTTGCGAAACGCCCGATTCGAGACCCCCCCGACAGACCTCCGGTTTGTCGGGGGTTTTCTTTTGCCCGCAAGAAAAAGCCCCAGCCCGGCCCTGCCAGGGAGAACGAGGAACGACCGAGTCGCCCGTTCAAGTGATACCGATAGCCACCCGATACCCGGACACAAAAAAGCCCCTCAAAGAGGGGCTCCTTGTACAGCCAGAAACCGGAATCAGGTCATCTGAATGATGGTCTGCATGATGGTGCTCTGGGTGGAAATGGTCTTGGCGTTCGCCTGATAGTTGCTCTGGCCCTTGATCAGGTCCACCAGCTCGTTGGTCAGGTTGACGTTCGACTCTTCCAGCGAGTTGGATACCACCTCACCCAACGTACCGGTTTTCGGCGCGTCGTAGCCCGGGATACCCGAAGCGTAGGTTTCTTTCCAACTGGTGCCGCCGATCGCCTGAAGGCCCTGCTCGTTGGTGAAACTGGCCAGTGCGACCTGGCCGATGGCCTTGCTCTGGTTGTTGCTGAAGTTGGCGAACAGCGTGCCGGTACCGTCGATGGTCAGGTTGGTGATCTGGCCGGTGGCGTAGCCATCCTGAGTCGGGATCGAACGGGCGGTGTCAGCGTTGTACTGAGTGGTCTTGGCCATGGAAATGGTCACGCCATTCGGGTTGGCGGCCGCGCCGTTCGGCGTAAAGGTGCCGTTGGTCACGGTGCCCGGCTTCCAGTTTCTCAGGACCAGGTCACTGCTGATGATCGGGGTCCCCGGGTTCGCCGGGTCAGGCGTGCTGATCTGAGTCAGCTTGCCACTCGAGTCAAACGTCATGGTGGATGCGACTGGCGGGGTGGTTTTCGGATCGCTGCCGGTAGCATCCGGGTTACGACCGTCCACCAGGGTGTATACCTTCCAGATGTTGTCACCGGTTTTCACCACGTACTGATCCATGACGTGCGAGTTGCCCTGGCTGTCATAGATCGGGGTGCTGAATTGCTTGGTGTAAGTCTCGATCTTGGTCGGATCGAACACGACAGCACTGGCGCCGGTATCAATGATCTTCGGCGCGGACGAGTCCAGGTTGATCGTCGATGTCACCAGCGAAGTGGACTTCGGCGCCAGGTTCGAGGTGTCGATCTTGAGGTCGGTCAGTACGCCGTTGAGGATCTTGCCGTTGGAATCCACACCGTAACCTTGCAGGCGCGAGGTGTAGTCGGTGTTGGTGATGTAACCGTTGTTATCAACTTTGAACGTACCGGCACGGGTGTAGGAAATCGAGCCGTTGTTGCTCATGGTGAAGAAGCCGGAGCCGTTGATGCCCATGTCCAGCACGTTGCCGGTGTTGTTGATGTCACCCTGGGTGAACTGCTGGGAAACGTTGGCCAGGCGCACACCGTTACCGATGACCTTGCTGCCGCTGCCCAGACGAGTCGACGAATATACGTCTTCGAATTCCGCGCGGGAGGATTTGAAACCGGCGGTCGCGACGTTGGCGATGTTGTTGCCGGTCACGTCCAGTTGCTTGTTGGCTGCATAGAGACCGCTAAGGCCGATATTGAAAGACATATTCCACTCCTTTGTGCCGGTTAGTCGGCTCTATATACCAATGGTTTGTACTTTGGACAGAGCAACGGTGCCCTTGCCGGACAGGTTGAGCATCAGCTCACCGCCGGTCTGGCTGATGGTCACGCTGGTGACCGTGGCTGGCAGGTAGGTCGCCAGGTCGGTCGCGGTGCCATTGATCGAGGCGTTGGCCTTGACGGTGTAGTTACCGGTTTTCACCAGGTTGCCGTCCTTGTCCTTGCCGTCCCATGTGAAGCTCGCGGCACCTGCGGCGCGACTGCCCAGATCGATGGTGCGAATCGTCGCGCCACTGCTGTCGGTGATGGTGACGGTGCCGCCGGCAATCGACGACGGGACGGTGACCGAACCGGTCATGCCTTTGCTCGGATCGTCCAGTTGAACCGTGTTGGTCTGCACGATCACATTGCGGCCGACCAGCGACGACGCCTGCAACGCTTGCGAGGAGTTGTAGTTGCCGGCCAGCGAACTGACGGTACTGTTGAGGGTAGTGATGCCCTCGAGGCTGCTGAACTGCGCCAACTGCGCAACGAATGCACTGTTGTCCTGCGGGTCGAGCGGGTTCTGGTTCTTCAGCTGGGTCACCAGCAGTTGCAGAAACGCATCCTTGCCCAGGGCCTGGCCGCCGGTCGCACTGTTGGTGGCCGAAGCAATGCCGCCGGTGGTGGTGCTACTGGTCTTCTTCGAAGAGTTGGCCAGTATGTCCTTCATCGTCAGGCTGCTGGTGGTATCGGTAACGCTCATGGCAGTCGCCCCTTATTACTGACCGAGGGTCAGTACCTTCTGCATCATGGTTTTGGCGGTGTTCATCATTTCGGCGTTGGTCTGGAACGACCGGCTCGCGGAAATCATGTCAGCCATTTCTTCCACCACGTTGACGTTCGGGTAGTAGACGTAGCCCTTGGCGTCGGCTGCCGGATGATTCGGCTCGTAGCGCGCTTCGAGGTTGCTCTGGTCTTCGACCACGCCCAGGACCTGCACGCCTTGACCTGCCGCGTCCTGGTTCTGGAACAGCGAATTGCTGCCGCCGCTCTGACCACCCTGGAACATGGTGGCGAATACCGGGTGACGGGCACGGTAGGTCTGGTCGATGCTCGACGAGACGGTCTCGGCGTTGGCGATGTTCGAGGCCACGGTGTTCAAACGCGTGGTCTGGGCGCTCATGCCGCTGCCGGCAATGTTGAAAACGCTGGACAGGGACATGGATTACTCTCCGCGCAGGGCTGACACCAGCCCTTTGAATTTGCTGTTGAGCAGCGTGAAGCTGGCCTGGAAGCCGACGGCGTTTTGCGCGTAGTTCGACTGTTCCAGTTGGGCATCCACGGTGTTCTGGTCGATCGACGGCTGCATCGGCGTGCGATACATCAGCGACTCGTCGCCATTGCCCAGGCCCTCAGCCTCAATGTGACGGCTGTTGGTCATGTTCAGGGCGATGGTGCCATTGGCGTTCTTCTGGCTCTGTGCTTCGAGCACTTTGGAGAAGTCCAGATCCCGAGCCTTGTAGTTCGGGGTGTCGGCGTTGGCGATGTTGTTGGCCAGCACTTCGGCACGCTGGGCGCGGAAGCCCAGAGCCTTTTCGTGAATGCCGAGCGCTTTATCGAAGCTGATGCTCATGTCGGGAACCTTCAGGTGACCGGATTTTTCGTAACAGGGTTATAGCAAGCGTCGTGCCAGCTTTAGAAAGCCCCGGATTACGGGGCTTTGCACTGAACAGACGACGCGGCAATGCCAGAAAAGCGGCAACCGGTTTCCGCCGGCTGCCGCTTTTCTGCCGCCTGCCGCCACCGGCAAAACCTTCAGGCATAAAAAAACGGAAGCCCTGAGGACTCCCGTTTCTTGTGTTGCCGGTCTCGATCACTTCGCCTGGTAGATGATTCCCGGGCTGCACTGGACCATCTGGTAATGATCCGGCAAACCGTTCAGCGCTTCGGAAGCGCCAAGGAACAGATAGCCGCCCGGCTTCAGCGTGCTGTGAATGCGCAACAGGATGTCTTTCTTCACCTCGGCGGAGAAGTAGATCAGCACGTTACGGCAGAACACGATGTCGAACTTGCCCAGGCTTGCGTAGCTGTCGAGCAGGTTGAACGAGCGGAATTCCACCCGGTTCTTGATCGGCGCCTTGATCACCCAGCGTCCGGGCCCTTTCGGGTCGAAGTAGCGCTGCAGACGATCGGCGGACAAGCCGCGACCGATCGCCAGGCTGTCGTACTCGCCGGTCTTGCAGTTGGTCAGCATGCTGCCGGACAGATCGGTGGCGACGATCTGCACGCCCATCTTCAACTGACCGATGTTGGTCCGCTCGAACTCGTCGATCGACATCGACAGCGAATAGGGTTCCTGACCCGACGAGCAGGCCGCCGACCAGATCCGCAGACGCTGGTTGGGAGCCGCCTTGATTGCCTCGGGCAGCACCTTGTTCTTCAAGACTTCAAACGGATAGGTGTCGCGAAACCACAGGGTTTCGTTGGTCGTCATGGCATCGACCACCTGCTCGCGCAAACCGCTGCGCGGCTGGGTCTGGATGCGCTGTACCAGCTCACCCAGGGACTTGATGCCTTGCTGCTCCATCAGTTTGTTGAGACGGCTCGACACCAGGTACTGCTTGTTCTCACCGAGCAAAATGCCACAGGCTTTTTCCAGGAAGACCCGGAACTGTTCGAAATCCAAATTACCCGTAGACAAATGATGCCGCCTCTTAAATCGTGTTGAACGCCAGGGGCAAAAGGCCCCTAGCTGATATCTGCTGCTTTGATCCGGTCGACTACCCGGGATGCCAGGTCATCAGGACGGAATTTGGCCAGGAAGTCATCGGCACCGACCTTCTTGACCATCGCCTGGTTGAACACACCCGACAACGAAGTATGCAGGATGATATGAAGCTTTTGCATGCGAGGATCGCCGCGGATTTCCGCCGTCAGGGTGTACCCGTCCATCTCCGGCATTTCGATGTCGGAAATCATCATCAGGAACTCTTCTTCCGGCTTCTTGCCCTCATCGACCAGCTTGCGCAGGTAATCCAGCGCCTGCTTGCCGTCGTTCAACGCCACCACTTCGACACCGACCGTCTGCAGGCAACGCGTCACCTGCTTGCGCGCCACCGACGAGTCATCGACCGTCAGTACCCGCAGAGACAGCGCCTTGCTCTGGGTCTCGACATCCACCACGCCGACCGAAATCGCTTCCGGTGTCGGTGCGACTTCCGCCAGCACCTTTTCGACGTCGATGATTTCGACTAACTGATTGTCCACCCGAGTCACAGCGGTCAGGTAATGATCGCGACCGGTCCCCTTGGGTGGCGGATGGATCTCTTCCCAGTTCATGTTGACGATACGTTCCACCGAGCGCACCAGGAAACCCTGGGTCTTGGTGTTGTATTCCGTGATGATCACGAACGGACTGTTCTTGTCTTTCAACGCCCCGGAGCCGGTCGCCATTGCCAGATCAAGGATCGGAATGGTCGCCCCCCGGATATTCGCCACCCCGCACACGACAGGACTGGACTTGGGCATCAGCGTCAGTTGCGGGCATTGCAGCACTTCCCGAACCTTGAACACGTTGATCCCGTAGAGCTGCTGGCCGTCGAGACGGAACAACAGCAGCTCCAGGCGATTCTGCCCTACCAGTTGCGTGCGCTGGTTCACCGAATCCATTACACCAGCCATGCCCAGACTCCTACACCAACGCCAAGTGTTGTTGCGACGCACATTCATTGCTAAACGGCACGGCGCTTGCTTTTTAACTCGTATGAACATTCAAACGACATTTTTCCGACGCCTGACATCCCCTATCCGCAGAGGACTTTGCGCGGCGTCCGCCGTTTGCCTGTTTTTTGCGGGCAGCCCTGCCAGTGCTGATGCGGTTACCTTGCCTGACATGCTTATCGGCGTCACTCAGGGCTTTCTTGAATTCACCGTAGAAGACTATCTGGCTACCAGTCAAACGGAAGGCCGTTACGAAATCGAGGTCAAGCAGCTCGATCCGCGCATGCGCATGCCTATGTGCGACAAGGAATTGACAGCCTCCCTGGAGAGTCCGGGGCGTCCTTTGGGTCGTGTGACCGTCAAGGTCCGCTGTGAAGGCGCCTCGCCCTGGACAGTGTTCGTGCCCGCTCAAGTCCGCCTGTTTCGCGAGGTCGTGACCACCACTCGCCCCCTCAAGCGCGCGGGGATAATCGAGCCTCAGGACGTGACGCTGCGCGAGCATGACGTCAGCCAGATCAATCAGGGTTTCCTGACGTCGGTAGATGAAGCCATCGGGCAAAAATTGACCCGACCAACGGTCGCCGACCAGGTGCTGACTCTGGTGCACATGGAACAGGCAGAAGTCGTTCGCAAAGGCGATCAGGTGGTGATTACCGCCCGCAGCGGCACGCTCGCCGTGCGCATGCCCGGAGAAGCCCTGTCCAACGGCGGCCTGAAAGAACAGATTCGCGTGAAAAACCTCAACTCCCAGCGGGTCATCAAGGCGCAGGTCACGGCGCCGGGCCAGGTGGAAGTGGCCATGTAAAACAGGCAAGGAGAAAACTGGCGCCGACCCCGGCTGTTCCCTAAACTGTGCCGCAGCAGGATCTGCGCGGCGCATGCAGGCTCATTGGTAAAAGAGCCTAAAGTTTTCCAGGGGATGGCCGAGAACATGGCAAGCGTCCAAATTCCCAGAGGTTTTTAACATGGTCATCGATTTCAGCCGTTTGAACAGCTCCTCGTCACTTACGGGCAGTACACGTACCAGCGCGCCCAAGGAAACCGCCGAAACCGGCACTTCCGCGCCGCTGAATACCCCGGCCGAACAGGCCAGTACCGCAAAAAGCGGGGAATCGGTACACCTCAGCAATGAGGCTCAACAGTTGCAGAAGGTCACTGACAAGCTGCGCGATCAGCCTGCAGTCGACAAAGCCCGCGTGGCCGAGTTGAAAGCAGCGATTGCCGATGGCAGCTATAAAGTCGACAGCAACCGTGTAGCCAGCAAACTGCTCAACTTCGAAGCCCAGCGCTAGGCCTCGGCCTGCGCCAGGCTTTTGGACGCTTAAAACCCAAGGCCAGCCATGCACGACACTAATTTATTGCAACTGATCACCGACGACTTTGCTCCAGCTCAACAACTGCTGGAGTTACTGCATACCGAGTCCCTCGCCTTGCACGGTCGCGACATGCCACTGCTGGAAGAAATTCTGGCACGCAAACAGGCATTGATCATTCTGCTCGAACAGCATGGCCGCAAACGCAGCGAAATCCTCGCCAGTCTCAACCTGTCGCTCGACCGCCAGGGTCTCGAACAACTGGCCAGCCAGTCGAGCATCGGCGAGCAATTGCTGAGCCAGAGCGATGTACTGACCGACCTGATCGCCCAGTGCCAGGCGGCCAACGCCAGAAACGGCCAATCGATCGTGATGCAGCAGGCCGCCACGGCCAATCAGCTGAAAATCCTTACCGGCGGCGAGCCTCCTGCGCTCTACGACGCCAGCGGCACCTTCTCCAAACTGCAGAAACCGCGCGCGCTCAGTCAGGCGTGATTCTTTCTTCTATTCTTGCGCCCTATCAACGCGCGATACATGCTGGCAAAATACTGGCCAGCCGTAGTCAAATTTTGTCTGGAGATTGATTTAACGTGTCCAATGATGACGCTCCGCAGCCCCCAAAGGTGCTTACCACGCCCCTGGAGATCTCCAGCAATCTGCGCCAGCTGCAAGAGAGCCACGATCCGCTGATCATTACCTTCCACGAACGCAGCCAGCGCTTCCAGAGCTACCTGATCAAGGTCGACCGGGAAAACGCCAGCATTGCCCTGGACGAAATGATCCCGCGCGATGGCGAGCGCTTCCTGCTCGCCGGCGAGCCGTTCAAGGTCGAAGGCTTTCATGACGGCGTGCGCATTGCCTGGGAATGCAACGGCACGCTGAACATCGAAGAATCCAGTGGCGATCGCTTCTACACCGGCGACCTGCCCACCGAAGTGGTTTATCACCAGCGCCGCAATGCCTTCCGCGCAGCCCTGAAGCTGACCGATCTGGTTAGCGTCGAACTGGGTGGCGAAAAGCTCAAGGCACCAATCGGCGGCAAACTGCTGGATATCTCTGCCACCGGCTGCAAGCTGCGCTTCGAAGGCGACATCACCGACCGCCTGCAACTGGGCCAGGTCTACGATCGCCTGATCGCCGCGCCGCTGTTCGGCAACCAACCGACCTCGGTCGAGCTGCGTTACCTGCACTTCGAAGAAAAACTCAACATCACCTTCGCCGGCCTGCGCTTTCACAACATCAGCGGCCCGGCAGCGCGCAACGTCGAGCGTTTCGTCTATCAGTTACAACGTGAAGCACGGCGCTTCGACAAAGACGATCTCTGATTCGTACGCGCCATAAAAAAACGGGCAGTCGCTTGCAGCGACTGCCCGTTTTTTTATGCCCGATGTTTTTTCAGCATCAAGGCCTGGCACCACTGATGTCCGGGGCCGGGCTGTCGTTGCCGGTCTCGGGCGCCACAGGCGATTGAGGCTCGGTGACGGGCTCAGGTGCTGGCTCCGGCGCAACCGTAGTCTGCATCTGCTCCTGCACCACTTGCTCGTCGACCCGTGGATCGAGCGCCGCCACCAGCGGCGAACTGGACATACTGTCCGGCATCGCCACATGATGCAGCGGTGCGTCGTCGACCTGATGCAGATTGGTCACGGCTTTCGGCCGGATGCGCCATACCAGCACCAGCGCGAAAAAGGTGAAGAACGCATACAGGCTCTGACTACCGAACATTTTCATCAGCACCCCGGCGAGCAACGGCCCGATACTGGCGCCAACCCCGTAGGTCACCAGCAGCATCGCCGTCAGCGACACGCGTCGATCCCCTTCGACATGGTCGTTGGAAAACGCCACGGCCAGCGGGTACAGGCAGAACTGCACCAGCGAGCACAGGAAGCCGACGACGAACAAGATCTCCAGTGGCACCTGCGGCATGATCGCCAACGGCAGAGCAGCCACCGCCAGAAACCCGGCAAAGCAGCGAATCAGCAAGGCCCGGTCATAACGATCAGAGAGCCAGCCCAGTGGCCACTGCACCAACAACCCGGCAAAAATGCACGTGCCCATGAACAGACCGACCTGCTCGGTCGATAGCCCCTGCTGCGACGCATACAGCGGTGCCAGACCGTAGAACGAGCCGATGATCAGACCGGCACCGAGCACCGTACTCAATGACTGCGGCACACGCTTGATGAAGAAGCGCGGCTCCATCGGTGCCGGGTGCAACGGCGCCGGGTGAATCCGCCGGGTCAGTGCCACCGGCACCAGACACAGGGCAAAACACAGGGCGACCAGCATCAGCAGTTCCAGACCCAGCCCCGGGTGCATGACCAGAATCAGCTGACCAAGCACCAGCCCCAGATACGAAGCAATCATGTAGCCGCTGAACACCACCCCGCGCTGGTTCGCGTCGGCCTGCTCGTTCAGCCAGCTCTCGATCACCATGTACTGGCACATCATGCCGAGGCCGACGATCGTCCGCAGCACCAGCCAGGCCGGCAGCCAGTCCACCAGACCATGACCGAGCACCGCCGCGCCGACGATCCCCGCACACGCGGAGTACGCACGAATATGTCCGACCCGGGCGATCAGGCGGTGACCGATCTTGCCACCCAGCACCAGACCGAAATAGTTGGCCGCCATCAGCGCACCGACCCACAGTCCGTCGACATGGTCGGCTGCCAGGCGCAAGGCCAGATAAGTAGAAAGAAGGCCCGAGCCGATCAACATCATCAGCGAGGCGAAATACAGCGCTCGAAAGGATTTCCAGATTTGGCGCATCGGCGTTCCGAGCGGCTCCTTGCGGTGAGTGTCGGGCTATCGAACGATAGCCCGATGACGACATTTCGTCAGGCCTGGGCTGCCAGAACGCGCCGTTCCCAGGGAGTGATCTCATCAAAGAAACTGGTCAGCTCCATGGTCTTCGAAGCGATGTAGCCTTCGATGAACTCGTTGCCGAACAGTTCCCGGGCCAACTGGCTGCGCTTCAAACGCTCGAGCGCCGCGTGCAGGGTGCACGGCAGCGAAAGATTGTCCGGCACTTCGAATTCACCCTGAATCGGCGCGCTCGGTTCCAGCTCATGCTCGATACCGTGCAGACCGGCCGCCAGACTCGCGGCAATCGCCAGATAAGGGTTGGCATCGGCACCCGGCAAACGGTTCTCGACCCGACGGGCGACCGGCGAACTGGCCGGTATCCGCAGACCCGCCGCACGGTTGTCGTGAGACCAGCAAGCGTTGTTCGGCGAGGCGAATGGATGGCACAGGCGCTGGTAGGAATTCACGTTCGGTGCAAACAGCGCCGTGAAGTCAGCCATGCCCGCCTGCTGCCCGCCGATGAAATGGCGGAACATCGCGGTCGGCTGACCGTCGGCGTCGCTGAACACATTCTTGCCACTGCCAATCTCGACGATGCTCTGGTGAATGTGCATCGAACTGCCCGGCGTGTGCGCCAGCGGCTTGGCCATGCAGACCACGGTCAGGCCGTGCTTGAGCGCAACTTCCTTGAGCAGGTGCTTGAACAGGAAGGTCTGGTCGGCCAGCAACAGCGGATCACCGTGCAGCAAGTTGATCTCGAACTGGCTGACGCCCATTTCGTGCATGAAGGTATCGCGAGGCAGGCCGAGGGCCGCCATGCATTTGTAGACTTCACTGAAGAACGGTCGCAGACCGTTGTTGGAGCTGACGCTGAAAGCCGAGTGACCGTCCTCGCGACGACCGTCGAGACCGACTGGCGGCTGGAACGGCTGGTTCGGATCGGTGTTCGGTGCGAACACGAAGAACTCAAGCTCGGTCGCCACCACCGGAGCCAGGCCACGGGCCGCATAACGGGCGATGACTTTCTTGAGCTGGCCACGGGTCGACAGGTTGGAGCTCTCGCCGCTCAGCTCGTCGGCATCACAGATGGCCAGAGCGCGCGGCTCCTGACTCCACGGCAGGGGATGGATCTGCGCCGGATCGGCCACCAGCGCCAGGTCGCCGTCATCACTGCCGTAGAACCGCGCAGCGGGATAACCGCCCATGATGCATTGCAGCAGCACCCCCCGGGCCATCTGCAAACGCCGCCCTTCGAGGAAGCCCTCGGCGGTCATTACCTTGCCTCGTGGTACGCCGTTCAAATCCGGCGTGACACATTCAATCTCATCAATGCCCGTCAATCGCTGCGCGAGTGAACGCTGGCCATCGGTTGTCATGACGCAATCCTTGTTATTGTGCGAGCCGCGAACGGCGACCCGGACAAAATAGGCTTCGCCTGTTCGGAATTTCAAGCAGCGGCCAACAAAAAGACGTCAGTACGGCGAATCTGTGCTTCAGGGCAAGTAAATACTGAACACGCCACCGCCCAACGGCCCGCCATTGCGAAGCTCGGTTCGACCACCGACACCGTTGCGCTGGTGCAGCGCGGCAATGCGTCCGGCGAAGTACAGACCCAGCCCGGTACTGCCACTGCTGTGATTGATGCCCTGCACATAATCGGCCTGGCGCTCGAGCATCTCGACCGGGTAACCATCGCCATCATCGTTGATGCTCAACACCAGTTGCCCGGCCTCGTCGCTGACCGTGATCAACAGCGATTCACGGGCATGGCGGATCGCGTTGTTGATGCAGTTGCCCAGCACCGAGGCGATCAGCTCACGGTCGAAGAAACCCAGAGGGCTCAGCGGATCGACTTCGTAAGTGGCGATGATGCCGCGACTGGCGAAAACCTCTTGATGAGCCGCCAGTTGCGCCTCGATGAAATCGTCCAGCTCGTGATACGCCGGCTGCAACGGCATCTGGTTGACCCCAAGCTTGTACAGCCCGAGCAACTGCACCAGCATGCCGTTGAGGTGTGCGAACTCGAAGTCGATCACGCCCTGCTCCGGCACCTTGCGCTGGTCCTCGGGCAGATGCGCCAGCCATCGGCTGTGGGCCTGCATCAGCATGGCCAGGGAGTTCTTCATATCGTGCACGGTGGAGGCAATCACCGTAGAAAAATCCAGTGCCTGATCGTCTTCATTCATTCGCCAAACGCCTTGCTTTTCAGCTTCTGATAACGCGGATAACGCGCGTCGGTGTCGGGCATCAGGCCGACCATTTTCAGGCAGGCCCGACATTCTTCCAGCTCCGCCGACGGCACACTGGTATCGGTGCCATGCAGCAGCGACTGCGCCATGTTCAGCGCGATGCTGATGTTCTTCGGTTGCATCTTCAGCGCCTTGCGGAACACCTCGCGGGCCTCCACCAGGTTGCCGGTCTTGTACACGCGCACGCCCTGACGGTTGAGGTCGGCGGCAGCGTTGCTGGAACTGAGAATAGTCGGGTCGTCGGTGAGCTTGGCGATGTCTTTCATCACCGTCGGGTCATCGCCGTAGATTTCCGCGCAACTCTTGAGCATCGACGTGCCCGCTTCGGCCTGGCCGAGCATCTGCAATTGCTTGGCAACGAGCAACGCGGCCTCGGGACTCATGAACTGCTCCATGCCGTCGAGGCGCATCAGTGCTTGCTCAGTGAGCTTCTCGGCGGTCTCGGCGTCGTTGAGCAGCAGACTGGTGGCCTTCATCAGACGCGCGCGAATCTGCAGACCCGGATCGCTCGGGTTTTCCTTGGCCACGGCACTGAGGGTGGTGTTGATCTCCAGCCGCGTGCGAGTATCGAGGCCCTTCTCGCTGCCCTTGCTGATCAGAGCGTGGGCCAGACCCAGGTTACTTTCCGGATCCTTGAATCGCGACTGCGCACCCTGCGCCACCGCCTGACGGTAAGCCTTCGAGGCCGTGTCAAAATCTTCGTTGGTCATTGCCAGCTTGCCGAGCAGCGCCTGCCGGCGCACCGCCAGCGGCGACAGGCGAATCGCTTCTTCCAGCACCTTCTGCGCTCCCTTGGTATCACCCTCGGCCACCAACACATCGGCCATGCCGTCGTACAGCGCCGGCATCATCGGGAATACTTTCAGGGCTTTTTCATACACGCCTTTGGCCTGGGCCACCTGACCACGCTTGAACAACAACTTGCCCAGCCCGGCAAAAGCCCACGGCAACGGCCGGTCAGCGATGATGCTGTCATACAGCCGTTCCAGCGCTTCGTTCTGATTCATGTCGCGCAGGGCATCGGCGCGGTAACGCAGGCACAGCGGCGAATAGCGGATGTCCTGCTTGCACAGGGCGATACAGGCGTTAAGCACCTCCACCGGCTTGCCACGGTCAAGGGCTTGCAGAATCGGCTTGAGCAGGGTCTTGCGCTGCTCCAGACGCTCCAGGCGCTGGGCCAGACCGATCCGGTTGAACGGCTTGGTCAGATATGCGTCCGGCTCGTGCTCAAGAGCACTGAGCACCATCGCCTGACTGGTTTCGGCAGTGACCATCACGAACACCGCTTCGTGACTGATCAGCTTCTCCATCATCAGGTCTTCCAGCACCTGCTGGCCGTTTTTCTTGCCGTCACCGAGGTGAAAATCCTGAAGGATGAAATCGTAGGACTTCTGCGCACACATTTTCAGCGCCTGCTCACCGGTGTCGGCGGTGTCCACGTCCTTGACGCCCAACTCGCGCAACATCGAGCGAACGGAACTGCGGAAATCCGAGAAATCATCGACGATCAGAAAACTCTTTTGGTGATACGACAGCATCGAGGATTTCCAGGCAATTGAAGAGAATGGACCGAGGGCACATTTCAGGCGCGCAGATGATAGCTGGCGGCCAAATGCTATCAAGCAATTTCGTGCGACTCTGAAGGCACCGAACGGGTTATCGGCCGGATCAATGGTTCTCTTGAAGCGGGGGTTCAAGATTCGTTGTACAGCGATTACCCTGCGCGCCTGCTCCCACCCTCCTACTTCAAGGTTTTCATCGTGTACATCAAAGGACGCTACATCGTGTCGGCCTGCGCACTGCTGTTTTTCCAGCAGGCACAGGCGAGCGGAATGGACTGCACAAAGGCTGTGAGTGTTGTGGAGAAGGCGATTTGCGCGCAGAAGCCGCTGTATGAGCTCGATGCGCAGATGGGGGCGGCTTACCGGAAGTTGATGAAGGCTGCACCGGCGCAAACCGAAGTGAAAAAGACCCAGCGTCAGTGGTTGAAGGAGCGTGATCGATGTGGCGAGGACGTGAGTTGTCTGAGCCAGCGTTATCAGGATCGTTTGCAGGTCGTGCACGCACAGTGGATCGACGCGCTGGCCTACAAACCGGACGAGATCGATAAACAGGTCATGGAGGATCTGCAGCTGCGGGTTCGGGAGATGAGCAAGGAGAATCCGGAGTTTGCGCTGGAGCGGGCGTTGAATTCTCTGACGCTTGGCTACGTCGGCAGCTCGTTTTCAGCCGAGCAGGATGAAGATGAGCAACCGCTCCTCCCTACAACCATCCCCAAAGATGTCACGCAAGACGAGTGGAAAGCACTGCAAGCATCCGACATCAAGGGAGCCGCCGAGTCCGGCCAAACCTCGTACACCCTGATGGATCTGGATGGCGACGGTCAGCGCGATCTCATCGTGGAAACCTACGCCGGCGGCACCGGGATGTTTCATTACACGCAAACCTGGCGTCGGGCCGACGGCAGATTTATCAGGAGAACTGCCGAGATCGCCCCTCAGGCCAGTAACGACAGCGTCCTTTTCTATACCAATGACCGCGGTGCCAATCAATCCGTGTACCTGATCGGGACTCGCGGAAGAATGTATTTCGCCTATCAAAACGGCAGCTACGGTGAAGATCAGGTCTACCTGCTCAATCCCCTGCAGATCAACAGGCAGGTGCCGACGATCAGCGTGCACTATGACTACCAACTGACCGTTCCACACACTCAGTACATCGAGGACAGCGATAAAGCCTACGAACTGGAACCGTCCCTGCAGAAGGTGCTCGCCAACGCTGTGACCGGTTTGGACGCAAATGCGGGGACAACGGGACAGCAGAAAAAACCGCTCTGCCCCATCCCCCAATCCGCCAAGGACACTGAGGAGTACTACGGCTACGGCGCGAGCTACTACGCGATCGAACCTGTCGCCGACTTCCCCGTGATCATTGGTGATGATTGTTATGTCGCAAGACTGATCAACTGGTTCGGTAGCTACGATGAAAAGAATGGGCTCTTCGCAAAACTGACGATGCGCAAGCCAGAAGCTGAGAGCCAGGAGCGCGGATATACCGTCAATGGGCGTCGTCATATCACCCAGGTCAGCACATCGATTGGCAAAGCGGAGGGTGGCGCCGAGACGTTTTAGGTCTTTTTCCCACGCAGCAAAAAGCCCCGCCAGATCACTCTGTGCGGGGCTTTTTAATAGATGGTGTCCCAGGGCAGGTTCGAACTGCCAACCTTCCCCTTAGGAGGGGGATGCTCTATCCAATTGAGCTACTGGGACACAGGACTGCCGGTGCGACAGACGGCGTGCATGTTAACGGCCGGGCCCTGATTTGTCATGTCGTCCACAGGGCTTTTTAAGTGTAGGCAGGCGCCTCGCAAAGCCGTGGGACGTTTTGTCGTGCAATTTGCATCACCGCAAAAAGGCCATCATTGCAAAATGCAACCAACGCCTCTCTGGAAACCCTTCCAAATGCTTGTTTTTAAAGGACTTAACAGCGGTTAGACTATTGGCACGACGGCTGCTTCAGGTTCTTGCAAAAGAACAAATGGAGCATTGCCTCATGAACCGCTTCCTCTTGCTCGCAAACGCAGTTGCCCTAACGGTTCTGGTGGGTTTTCATTTCATCCCCCAGCACAACGAGGACGTGGCTCAGCGTATGCCCCATTACCTGCAGGTGCAGAAGGCGCCGCAATGGGCGGTGTTGAGCGACCAGCATGGTTTTGCCGCGCAAGACGTCAGCGAGCCAGATCAGGCACCGACGACACAGATGCCTGAACGCCTGGTGTTTTGAATCATTTTCCGGAGTACCGCATGTCCAAATCCGCCCTGGGGTTGTTGATCCTCGCTTTCTTGAGCGGTGTTCTGCATTTCTCGCTATTCGAAGAGACAGAAATCTCTTTACCCCTGATTGGCTGCGGCGTTTTCGCTGTCCTGTTTGTACTGGCCCTGGTTGCCGGGCGCAAAATCAAGTTTGATCCGGTACTGCGCTGAGCCTGACCAGTTCCAGCAAATGACCGACGGCATCCGCCAGGTCGCCCGAGTTGTCGATCAGGTGCACAGGCCTGTCGATTGAACGCCTTTCCTTGAACAGCGCATTGCGGGCGAGCCGTGCATCGATCTGTTCAAGGGTCTCCCGACCGCGCCGAAGCAGGCGCTCGCGCAGGACATCATCCCGAACCGTCAACAACACTGGCACCAGTGTGGGGTAGCTTTCCAGCGCTTGTCGAAGGTTCGCACGCGAGCCGTTCACCAGCACATGCTTCCCGGCTTTCAACCATTGGTCCATTTCCACCGGGATCCCGTAGGCGAGACCATTGGCCTCCCATGCCAGAGAAAACTCACCCGCACGCTGCCGCCGTCCGAACTCTTGCGGCGCCACACCGATCGCATCTTCCCCCACCGATTCAGCCGAACGCGTGATCACCCGACGTATCACTTCGCAGCTCAACGCATGCAGTGGCACGCGTGCAGCCTCAATCAGACTGTCCTTGCCGGAGCCGGAAGGCCCCATGAGATAAATCAGCCTGCCATCCATCCTGAAAACGCCCTCCGACGGGCATTTGCCCCTAGTAAATCGGCCATTTGCCACTATCCTGTACAAGGTAAGGAACAAGGATTTTAGCCGCATAGCATGCACGGTCCGAAGTCTTCAGACATCAGTTCGTGCACTTCAGGACGCGGTCAGCGATACGGGCCGATGCATTCTTTTCAAACCAGTCCGCATTTCTGATAATTGGTGCTGGCATTACGCCTTTACCCGGATCAATATTTGTCACAGAATTGACGCCAATGATCTGGCAATTTTGAGGCATGATGCGAGCCTCTTAACAATTCAGGTTGAACCATTTGGCCCGGATGCATGTCCTACAACTCATCCTGCGGCCAATCCCGAGAACCGCTCCCCTGAACTAACCGGTTAAATATATGCGCCCATTGAAACAGGCAATTTATTCCAGCCGTACGGCTGACAAGTTCGTCGTACGTCTGCCAGACGGAATGCGTGAACGCATTGCCGAGGTGGCTCGCAATCATCATCGCAGCATGAACTCCGAGATCATTGCGCGCCTTGAGCAGAGTCTTATTCAGGAAGGCGCACTGGGCGAAGAGCTGAGCATGCGCCTCGACAGCCCGGAGCTTTCGCTGCACGAACGCGAGTTGCTGCAACGCTTCCGCCAACTCTCCCATCGCCAGCAGAACGCGCTGGTGTCTCTGATCGCCCACGACGCCGAAATGGCCGCAGACGCATCCTGAGTCAAGCCGAACATCTCAAGCCAGCATGAATGCTGGCTTTTTTTTGCCCGCAATTTGAGTTTTTCAGGGACGAAAAAAAGCCCGCCAATTGGCGGGCTGTTTCGATACAGGCAATCAGAGCAGGAAAATCGTCGCCAGCCCCAGGAAGATGAAGAAGCCACCACTGTCGGTCATGGCCGTGATCATCACACTGGCGCCCATCGCCGGATCGCGGCCCATCTTGGCCAGGGTCATCGGGATCAACACACCCATCAACGCTGCCAGCAGCAGGTTCAACGTCATGGCGGCAGTCATCACTACCCCCAGTGACCAGCTGCCATAGAGCATGTAAGCCACCACACCAATCACTCCGCCCCAGACCAGGCCGTTGATCAACGCCACAGCCAGCTCTTTGCGCATCAGGCGCGAAGTATTACCGGTGCTGACCTGATCGAGCGCCATGGCGCGAACGATCATGGTGATCGTCTGGTTGCCGGAGTTGCCGCCGATGCCTGCCACGATCGGCATTAGCGCCGCCAGAGCCACCAGCTTCTCGATCGAGCCCTCGAACAGGCCGATCACCCGGGATGCGACGAATGCCGTGATCAGGTTGATCGCCAGCCACGCCCAACGGTTGCGCAGGGACTTCCAGACAGAGGCGAAGATGTCTTCCTCTTCACGCAGACCCGCCATGTTGAGGACTTCGCTTTCGCTCTCCTCACGAATCAGGTCGACCATTTCGTCGATGGTCAGACGGCCGATCAGCTTGCCGTTCTTGTCGACCACCGGGGCCGAGATCAAGTCGTAACGCTCGAACGCCTGCGCGGCGTCGTAGGCGTCTTCATCCGGGTGGAAACTCACCGGATCGCTGGCCATCACCTCGGAAACCTGTTTCTCCGGATCGTTGACCAGTAAACGCTTGATCGGCAGTACACCCTTGAGCACACCGTCGTAATCGACCACGAACAGTTTGTCGGTGTGGCCCGGCAGCTCTTTCAGGCGACGCAGGTAACGCAGAACCACTTCAAGACTGACGTCCTCACGAATGGTCACCATCTCGAAGTCCATCAGCGCACCGACCTGCTCCTCGTCGTAGGAGAGAGCCGAACGCACACGCTCGCGTTGCTGCTGATCCAGAGTCTCCATCAGCTCATGGACGACGTCTCGCGGCAGCTCGGAGGCCAGGTCAGCAAGTTCGTCGGCATCCATGTCCTTGGCCGCAGCCAGGAGCTCGTGGTCATCCATGTCCGCGATCAGCGTTTCACGGACGGAATCGGATACTTCAAGAAGAATGTCGCCGTCGCGATCAGCCTTGACCAGTTGCCAGAGCGTCAGACGGTCGTCCAGCGGCAGGGCTTCAAGAATATAGGCGACGTCGGCGGAGTGCAGATCATCGAGCTTGCGCTGCAGCTCGACGAGATTTTGCCGGTGAACCAGGTTCTCGACCCGGTCATGATGCGGGCCTTCCTGGCGGTGAGTCAGGTCTTCGACGACCCGCTGGCGCTGCAGCAGCTCAACGACCTGAGCCAGGCGATCCTGCAGGCTTTCCTGTGTTTTCTTTACTTCGATTTCGGACATAGGCGAACTCCACTCCCAGCAGCGGGGCACGCCGGAAGGATCAATCAGTCAATTCATGATTGGTGAAACGGGGTACTGAGTAACTACTGGGTAAGTCCATGGAGGTTTTCCATAAGCCCCGGCGGGGCTGACGGGCGCAATGATACACCGCCTGACGGTTTTAAACGTTAAAAAATCCAGCCTGAAACAAGCGCTTGCGAGACAAACCTGAGCGCTGTCCTGATTCTCCACACTGCGACGACTCATCCTGAAAAGAAAACACACCGGCGATGAAAAAACTGCCGGCTACGCTTGATAAGGATCGTCAAGGAGGACGCCGAATGCCATCGAAAACATCTCGATTCATGCTGACCACCCTGCTCTGCCTGCCCGCCATCGGGAACGCAACGACACTTCATCGCTGCGAAGCTTCTGATGGTCGCGTCACGTTCACGACATTGAGTTGTGCGAACGATGAGCACCTTTCACTGCAGGAAGTTCGCCCCTACTCGCCTGGCTCGACCGTGACACTGATACCCGAAGCCCGACACGAAGAAATATCCGGTATGAATATCAGAAAACGAGAAATGGCCGTCGTCGGGCGCACCCAGGACAAATGCGGAGACCTGATCGACGCGCGACAGAAACGCGAAGCAATCATCAATCAACGAATCATCGCCGGCATGAGCCAACAGGATGTTGAAAGCGCCTTGGGCAAACCCGACAAGATCAGCATTCGCAATTCGGTAACGAGCTATCGTTACGACCTCAAGCGAGGCCGCAGTGCTCAAGTCGATTTTGATGAGAAAGGATGTGTGACGGGAAAAGCCAAATCCCGGACAGCAAAAAGCCCGCGTTAAACGCGGGCTTTTTGGTATATGGTGCACTCGACAGGATTCGAACCTGTGACCGCTCGGTTCGTAGCCGAGTACTCTATCCAGCTGAGCTACGAGTGCATTTTGTGTTTTTAGGCCAGACCACAACTGACTGAAACCAAGTTATTTGCATTGCTGCAACTAACTCTTAAATGGTGCACTCGACAGGATTCGAACCTGTGACCGCTCGGTTCGTAGCCGAGTACTCTATCCAGCTGAGCTACGAGTGCATTTGTGTTTGTTAGACCAGATCACACCTGGTTGAAGCCGAGTCATTTACATTGCTGTAACCAACTCTTAAATGGTGCACTCGACAGGATTCGAACCTGTGACCGCTCGGTTCGTAGCCGAGTACTCTATCCAGCTGAGCTACGAGTGCATTTGTTGCGCCGCATTATAGCCCGTCTAATCTCTATTCCAACCACTTTTTCTATTAATTTCAACAACTTACAGAAAAAGCCAGATTACAACGTACTAAGCAAATAATGGCGGAGAACGGGGGATTCGAACCCCCGACACCCTTGTGAGGTGTACTCCCTTAGCAGGGGAGCGCCTTCGGCCACTCGGCCAGCTCTCCGCAACACGGGGCGTATATTAACCACCTTCTTCCCCGTTTGCAAACATAAAAATCGATAAAAATTAATGGCTTGGTTCTTCGTCCTTCTCTTTCTTTATACGCAGGTAAATTTCCTCACGGTGCACGGCCACCTCTTTCGGGGCGTTGACGCCGATACGCACTTGATTTCCTTTGACGCCGAGCACGGTCACGGTGATTTCGCCATCACCGATAATCAGGCTTTCTGCGCACCGACGAGTCAGAATCAGCATACCTTTCTCCTCACGCGAATCATTTCAGGGACAACAGTCTGCAAAAAAAAGGCACTCGACCTACAACCGGAGCGATCGTAGCCCTACATGCCTGAGTATTGACCAGCGCGAGCAAAAGAACAGTTCAGGGGCTCGCGCCATTCAAAAAATAAAGGGCGCGGTCAGACCGCGCCCTTCACTGACCAGGATTACTCGCCCTGACGGGCCGGAGCATCCAGTTCGAAAGCCGTGTGCAGGGCGCGCACGGCCAGTTCCAGGTATTTCTCCTCGATCACTACGGAAACCTTGATTTCCGAAGTCGAGATCATCTGGATGTTGATGCTTTCTTTCGCCAGGGATTCGAACATACGGCTGGCCACGCCTGCGTGAGAGCGCATGCCGACGCCGACGATCGAGACTTTGGCGATCTTGGTGTCGCCGACCACTTCACGGGCACCGATCTCGCGAGCGGTGTTTTCCAGCACGGTCTGCGCGGACTGGTAGTCGTTGCGGTGCACGGTGAAGGTGAAGTCGGTGGTGTTATCGTGCGCGACGTTCTGCACGATCATGTCGACTTCGATGTTCGCGGCACTGATCGGGCCGAGAATCTTGAACGCCACGCCCGGGGTGTCTGGCACGCCACGGATGGTCAGCTTGGCTTCATCGCGGTTGAAAGCGATGCCGGAAATGATCGGCTGTTCCATGGTTTCCTCTTCATCAATAGTAATGAGGGTGCCCGGACCCTCCTTGAAGCTGTGCAGTACGCGCAGCGGAACGTTGTACTTGCCGGCGAACTCCACGGCGCGGATCTGCAGCACCTTGGAGCCGAGACTGGCCATTTCCAGCATCTCTTCGAAGGTGATCTTGTCCAGACGCTGAGCGACCGACACCACACGCGGGTCAGTGGTGTAGACACCATCGACGTCGGTGTAGATCTGGCATTCGTCAGCCTTCAACGCAGCGGCCAGCGCTACGCCAGTAGTGTCGGAACCGCCACGCCCCAGGGTCGTGATGTTGCCGTGCTCGTCGACGCCCTGGAAACCGGCGACCACAACCACGCGACCGGCTTTCAGGTCACCACGAATCTTCTGGTCATCAATCTGCAAGATACGCGCTTTATTGTGCGCACTGTCCGTCAGGATCCGCACCTGATTGCCGGTGTACGACACCGCCGGCACACCGCGCTTGATCAGCGCCATGGCCAACAGGGCGATCGTCACCTGCTCACCGGTGGAAACGATCACGTCCAGCTCGCGCGGAACCGGTTGATCGTCACCACTGATTTGCTTGGCCAGATCGATCAGACGGTTGGTCTCGCCGCTCATTGCAGACAGCACAACCACCAGGTCATCGCCGGCATCGCGGAATTTCTTAACCTTGTCGGCGACCTGCTCGATTCTCTCGACAGTGCCGACCGAGGTGCCTCCAAATTTCTGTACGATCAAAGCCATTTCAAAGCCGCCTCTGCCCATGAAGGGCGCCCAATAATCACTCGAACAGCCGCCGGGCCCGCCACTAGACTGCGGACCCGACGGGCCGTCTTATAAACCCTGCTCGACGAATGGAACGGTCAGCGCCAGTGCGCCATCCAGTGCGCCGGCGTCGACACCGCCGCCCTGCGCCATGTCCGGACGACCACCGCCCTTCCCGCCCACTGCCGCAGCAGCCTGCTTCATCAAATCACCGGCTTTGAGTTGGCCAGTCAGGTCCTTGGTCACGCCTGCAACCAGTACGACCTTTTCCTCATGGACACTGCCGAGCAGGATCACTGCGCGGCCGAGTTTGTTTTTCAGCTGATCGACCAGCGCCAGCAGCGCCTTGCCGTCCTGACCATCCAGACGCACGGCCAGCACCTTCACGCCCTTGACGTCCACAGCCGAAGCCGACAGATCGTCGCCCGCAGCGGCGGCAGCCTTGGCCTGCAACTGCTCGAGCTGCTTTTCAAGCGCACGATTGCGCTCCAGCACAGCCGACAGCTTGTCGATCAGGTTGTCGCGGCTGCCCTTGACCAGGCTGGCCGCTTCCTTGAGTTGTTCTTCAGCAGCGTTCAAGTAAGCCAGCGCCGCAGCGCCGGTGACTGCTTCGATACGACGCACGCCCGATGCCACACCGCCTTCGCTGATGATTTTCAGCAGGCCGATGTCGCCGGTACGGTTGGCGTGGATACCGCCGCACAGCTCGACGGAGAAATCACCGCCCATGCTCAACACGCGCACGTTGTCACCGTACTTCTCGCCGAACAGCGCCATCGCGCCTTTCTGTTTGGCGGTTTCGATGTCGGTTTCTTCGGTTTCAACCGCGGAGTTCTTGCGGATCTCGGCGTTGACGATGTCTTCCAGCGCCTTGATCTGCTCAGGCTTGATCGCTTCAAAGTGGCTGAAGTCGAAACGCAGGCGCTGACTGTCGACCAGCGAGCCTTTCTGTTGAACGTGATCGCCCAGCACTTTGCGCAATGCAGCGTGCAGCAAGTGAGTGGCCGAGTGGTTCAGCGAAGTGGCGTGACGCACGTCGGCTTCGACGTGAGTTTCTACTGGCGCGCCAACGATCAGGCTGCCCGACGCCAATACACCGTGGTGCAGGAACGCGCCGCCGGTCTTGGTGGTGTCGCGCACGTCGAAACGGCTGTTGCCGGCCTGCAGGTAACCGCAATCGCCGACCTGGCCGCCGGATTCGGCGTAGAACGGGGTCTGGTTCAGAACCACAACGCCTTCCTGCCCTTCACTCAAGACGTCCACGGACTGGCCATCTTTATAGAGAGCAACGACTTTCGCCGAACCGCTGGTGGCGTGATAACCGGTGAACTCGGTGTCGACGTCTACCTTGACCAGGCTGTTGTAGTCCAGACCGAACGAGCTGGCGGAACGTGCACGGACGCGCTGGGCTTCCATCTCACGCTCGAACCCGGCTTCGTCGATGGTCAGGCTGCGCTCGCGAGCGATGTCCGCGGTCAGGTCCATCGGGAAACCGTAGGTGTCGTAGAGTTTGAACACCACGTCGCCCGGGACTACGTCGCCCTTGAGCTCGGCCAGATCCTGCTCAAGGATTTTCAGGCCCTGCTCCAGGGTCTTTGCGAATTGCTCTTCTTCGGCTTTCAGTACGCGCTCGATGTGCGCCTGCTGGGATTTCAGCTCAGGGAAGGCTTCGCCCATCTCGGCCACGAGCGCGGCAACGATCTGGTAGAAGAAGCTACCCTTGGCGCCCAGCTTGTTGCCGTGACGGCAAGCGCGGCGAATGATCCGGCGCAGCACATAACCGCGGCCTTCGTTGGACGGCAGCACGCCGTCGGCAATCAGGAAGCCGCAGGAACGAATGTGGTCAGCCACGACTTTCAGGGACGCCTGATTGTCGTTGCTGCAACCGATGGCCTTGGCCGAAGCGGCCAGCAGGCTCTGGAACAGATCGATTTCATAGTTCGAGTGAACGTGCTGCAGCACGGCACTGATCCGCTCAAGACCCATGCCGGTGTCCACCGACGGGGCTGGCAGCGGATGCAACACGCCATCGGCGGTGCGGTTGAACTGCATGAACACGTTGTTCCAGATTTCGATGTAACGGTCGCCGTCTTCTTCCGGCGAGCCCGGTGGGCCACCCCAGATATCAGCGCCGTGATCGTAGAAGATCTCGGTGCAAGGACCGCACGGACCGGTATCGCCCATGGTCCAGAAGTTGTCGGACGCGTAAGGCGCGCCCTTGTTGTCGCCGATGCGCACCATGCGCTCGGCCGGCACACCGACTTCCTTGGTCCAGATGTCGTAGGCCTCGTCATCGCTGGCGTAGACGGTGACCCACAGTTTTTCCTTTGGCAGGTTCAGCCACTTCTCGGAGGTCAGGAAGTTCCAGGCGTAGGTGATGGCATCACGCTTGAAGTAATCACCGAAGCTGAAGTTGCCCAGCATTTCGAAGAAGGTGTGGTGACGGGCGGTATAACCGACGTTTTCCAGGTCGTTGTGCTTGCCGCCGGCGCGCACGCATTTCTGGCTGGAGACGGCGCGGGTGTAGGCGCGCTTTTCCTGGCCCAGGAAGCAGTCCTTGAACTGGTTCATCCCCGCGTTGGTGAACAGCAGGGTTGGGTCGTTGCCCGGAATCAAAGAGCTGGAGGCTACACGGGTGTGGCCTTGCTCTTCGAAGAAGCGAAGGAAGGCTTCACGGATTTCTGCGCTTTTCATTAGGTTCTTCCACGGAGGCTGCGGCCAAAGGCCTGTACGAAACGTCAACAGACGAAACGACGGCAAAGGGCCGCATTATATCGGCCCTGCGCGCGGGGTACAGCGTGTTTATACGATAGAAACAGTCAATTGGGCCGCTAACGCTGTCACTTGCGCGAAAACTCGACGAATGTCGCGACCACTTGCTCGATTTGCGAGCGATTGACGTCCATGTGCGTGACCATCCGCAACCGGGCGGCAGCGCTCAACTTGATCCCGCGTTCGGCGGCAAATGCCTTGATTGCCTCGGCACGGTCGCCCATCTGCACGTAAACCATGTTGGTCTGCACCGGCTCGACACTGAAACCGGCCTCGCGCAGGCCTTCGGCAAGAAACTGCGCGTTGGCATGGTCATCCGCCAGACGCTCGACGTTGTGATCCAGCGCATACAGCCCCGCCGCCGCCAGCAATCCGGCCTGACGCATGCCGCCACCGACCATTTTGCGCAGGCGCCGGGCCTTTGCAATCAACGCCGACGAACCGCACAGCACCGAGCCGACCGGCGCGCCGAGACCTTTGGACAGGCACACCGAGACCGAATCGAAATATTGGGTGATTTCCCGGGCATCGACCCCGAGCTTGACCGCCGCGTTGTACAGCCGCGCACCGTCCAGATGCAGCTGCAGGCCATTGTCCTGAGTGAACCGGCGGGCCCGGGCCAGATAGTCCAGCGGCAGCACTTTGCCTTGCATGGTGTTTTCCAGCGCCAGCAGGCGGGTGCGGGCGAAGTGGAAATCGTCAGGCTTGATCGCGGCTGCCACCTGATCCAGGTCCAGCGAGCCATCGGCCTGCACTTCCAGCGGCTGCGGCTGAATCGAACCGAGCACCGCTGCGCCACCGCCCTCGTACTTATAGGTGTGCGCCTGTTGACCGACGATGTATTCGTCACCGCGTTCGCAGTGCGCCATCAAGCCCAGCAGGTTGCTCATGGTGCCGGTGGGGACGAACAGCGCGGCAGCAAAACCCAGCCGTTTTGCCAGTTCGGCCTCCAGACGATTGACCGTCGGATCTTCGCCATACACATCATCGCCGGTGTCGGCGCGGGTCATTGCGTCGAGCATGGCGGGAGTCGGTTGAGTGACGGTGTCGCTGCGAAGATCGATAACGCTCATGAACCTGGCCTCTGGTCAGCAGGGGAAATCCCTTTACGAAGACGAATTACTGCGGGCATGGCGCAGATTAATCAACCCTCGGGCAAGGAAAAGTCGTTTTCGTGCTTCGAAAAATCCGATGGCAATCATCACAAAGGCGCAATGCACAGCCCGGCAATCTGTGTTAAAAACGCTGCGCCGCCCGATAAAGGGCGGCGAAACGTTCTCAGGGCGGGGTGCAATTCCCCACCGGCGGTAATTGCGCGCAATGCGCATAGCCCGCGAGCGCTTGGTGACGGGCACGGCAAAAGCCGTGAGCGGCGGCAAGGTCAGCAGACCCGGTGTGATTCCGGGGCCGACGGTCACAGTCCGGATGAAGAGAGAACGGGATTGACGCCAAAGGGCCGTCCGCCGTGTTTGCGCGAGCGTGCGTACCCTTGAATCCCTTTCGATTCATAACGCCCTGTTTTTCACACAAACAGGAGTCAGAACATGCAACCCACCGCTATCGACAGCAAAAGCAAACACAGCCACGGCGAGCGCGTCGCGTTCATTCAGGCCTGCTGGCACAAGGAAATCGTCGACCAGAGCCGTAAAGGCTTCCTCGCTGAAATGATCGCTCAGGGCTATCAGGAATCGGACATCGACTTCTTCGAAGTCGGCGGCGCCTTCGAAATGCCTCTGCACGCCAAGCTGCTGGCCAAGACCGGCCGTTATGCCGGTATCGTCGCGGCCGCCCTGGTGGTGGATGGCGGGATCTACCGTCACGAATTCGTCGCCCAGTCGGTGGTCAGCGGCCTGATGCAGGTTCAGCTGGAAACCGAAGTGCCGGTGTTCTCGGTGTCCCTGACCCCGCACCACTTCCATGCCGGCGAAGAACACCAGAAGTTCTTCTTCGAGCACTTCGTGCACAAGGGTCAGGAAGCGGCGAAGACCTGCGCCGATACGTTGCAGAAAGTGCGTGCATTGCGCCGCACCGAGCCGCGTGCAGTTGCGGTGTAAACCGTTCCGGAACTGAGTGAGGTCTCAGCCTCACTCAAATCCAAATGTGGGAGCGGGCTTGCTCGCGAATGCGGTGTGTCAGTAATAGATGTTTCACTGACACAC
>NZ_JAFGYZ010000027.1:0-80955 GCF_017491585.1 Pseudomonas sp. 58(2021) | reverse complement strand
GTTGGTTACATCTTTGATTTCTCGCGGAGTAACTTGTGATGCTGACAATCTTGTTGACTATCAGTCTGACTCCACAAGCACCCACACGAATTGCTTGATTCAGTTGTTAAAGAGCGGTTGGTTAAGATCTTTCATCTCAACCGAGGCGCGCATTCTACAGCAGCCTCATTTGCTGTCAAGTGATTATTTTCAGAAGTTTTAAAATTTCTTCAATCAAATCAACCACTTGCGCTAGTAGCGACATCAAGTTGCTCGCTAGCGGGAGGCGAATAATACAGGATTAAAACAGGTGGTCAACCCTCTCCTGAAAATTGTTTTCGCAGCGTTCCTGTCGTCGCATCGGTGCGCAGTCAATGCTTTCAGCTGATGGGTGTTACGCACAAAAAGGGGAAGCGAAATGGCCCTCGGTCAACGTTCACTTGTGCCCGGATGAGGAACGCCACTGCCCGCCTCTCCACCCACGTCAACTCGCCCGGCCCGATCAGTCACGACTGCCGAAACCACTAATGAACGCTTCCCGCATAGGTCGGCGGTCACGAAAGCCGGACTCGCTGGCAATGACATCCAGTGAGTGCCGGCTCTGTTCGATCCTCAAGCGGGCCGTCTCCAGACGCAGTCCCTCGATGGCCTTGTCGGGAGAGTGACCGGTTTCTGCTGTGAACACACGGGTGAACTGGCGAGAGCTCAAGTGTGCCACCCCGGCCAGCTGCTCCTCGACGCCGAGCGGTCGGCTCATAATGGCGCAGCTACATCTCAGCCGCGCTTTGGCAGCTTCCAGTTCGGACGGATGAAGTGACAGGTGTAACCATTCGGAATGCGCTCCAGGTAATCCTGGTGTTCCGGCTCCGCTTCCCAGAATGGCCCCGCCGGTTCGATTTCGGTGACTACCCGGCCTGGCCAAAGGCGCGAAGCGTCGACGTCAGCGGCGGTGTCCTCGGCAATGTCGCGTTGTTGTTCGCTGAGGTAATAGATCGCCGAACGGTAACTGGGGCCCAGGTCGTTGCCCTGACGGTTGGGCGTGGTCGGGTCGTGTATCTGGAAGAAGAACTCGAGGATCTGCCGATAGCTGATCACGGCCGGGTCGAAAACGATCTCGATGGCTTCAGCGTGATTGCCATGGTTGCGGTAGGTGGCATTCGGTACATCGCCACCGCTATAACCGACACGGGTTTTCAGCACCCCGGGGTAGCGTCGCAGCAAGTCTTGCATGCCCCAGAAGCAGCCACCGGCGAGGATGGCAGTTTCGGTCTGGCTGGTCATGGTCTGTCCTTCCCCTCAGGGATGTTGGAGGTAGCCATTGTTATGAGGGCGTGTTGGCCGATTCCAAGCCCCCCAAAGGGGCCCCATTAAAAAGCTCACGTAAACGCAGACGCGATGAACGCCTCCAGCGCCTGCTCTTCGAGAATCTCGATGGAGAAATGCCCGAAGCGCTTGGGCAGCCAGATGATGCGTGTACCAGACGGTGATTGCAGGTTGGCGCGTTCCAGTGGCTGGCCGTTTTCGTCTTCGGGCTGCACGCCGGCGATCACCAGTTCGTCGTAGGCCTTCTCGATGTCCGGTGTCGAATAGCAGTGGCGATAGATCATCCCCTCCCCCGACGAGTCCAGCAGTTCCCTGAGGTTGCCCGCCAACGGCTGGACCAGCATGAAACGCTCCTGGCCGATCAACGCAACCGCGTAGCGAACATGCAGGCCACCCCGCTCCCAGACGAGGGTTCTGGAGATTCTGGCTTTCAGGATCTGCGCATAGTAGGCGCAGGCCTCTTCGAGGTTGTTGACCAGTACATCGACGTGACTGAACTTCAGATCCATTGCAAAGCTCCTTCTGGCAGGCGCCCATCTTAAAAACAAAAAAGCACCCGAAGGTGCTTTTTTTTGTCGCCGCTGTCAGCGCTACGAAGTCTTCACGCTGGCCCGGGCCGCGTGCAGTTTCTTGTAGCTGTCGATCAGTCGCAGATGGCGATCGAGGCCTTCCAGTTTCACGCTGGTCGGCGTCAAACCGTAGAAGCGCACGCTGCCGTCAACGGAACCGATCGCCGCGTCCATCCGTTCGTTGCCGAACATGCGGCGGAAGTTGGCTTCGTAATCCGCCAGCTCCAGGTCTTCGTCCAGTTGCATCTCCAGCACCCCGTTGACCGCCTGATAAAACAGACCACGTTCAACGGTGTTGTCATTGTACTGAAGGAACATTTCCACCGCTTCTTTAGCCTCCTCGATTTGTCCCAAGGCGAGCCAGATCAGCAGTTTCAGTTCCAGAATCGTCAGTTGCCCCCACACGGTGTTGTCATCGAATTCGATGCCGATCAGCGTGGTGATATCGGTGTAATCGTCCAGTTCGCTTTCCACCAGGCGCTCGACCAGCGACTGGAGTTCGTCTTCGTTCAAGCGATGCAGGTTCAGGATGTCTTCACGGAAGAACAGCGCCTTGTTGGTGTTATCCCAGATCAGGTCGTCCACCGGGTAGATTTCCGAGTAATCCGGCACCAGGATGCGGCAAGCGGTGGCGCCGATATGCTCGTACACCGCCATGTACACTTCCTTGCCCATGCCCTTGAGGATGGCGAACAGGGTTTCGGCTTCTTCGACATTGGAGTTTTCACCATGGCCGGTGAAGTCCCACTCCACGAACTCGTATTCCGCCTGGGCGCTGAAGAAGCGCCACGACACCACGCCGCTGGAGTCGATGAAGTGCTCGACGAAGTTGTTCGGTTCGGTGACCGCCTGCCCCTCAAAGGTCGGCTGCGGCAGGTCGTTGAGACCTTCGAAACTGCGGCCCTGCAGCAGTTCGGTCAAGCTGCGCTCCAGCGCCACCTCGAAGCTCGGGTGTGCGCCGAACGAGGCGAACACCCCGCCGGTGCGCGGGTTCATCAACGTGACGCACATCACCGGGAACTCCCCGCCCAGCGACGCATCCTTCACCAGCACCGGGAAGCCCTGGGCCTCAAGGCCCTGAATACCGGCCATGATGGCCGGGTATTTCGCCAACACTTCCTGCGGCACGTCCGGCAATGCGAATTCGCCTTCGATGATTTCGCGCTTCACCGCACGCTCGAAGATTTCCGACAGGCACTGCACCTGGGCTTCGGCCAGGGTGTTGCCGGCGCTCATGCCGTTGCTCAGGTACAGGTTTTCGATCAGGTTCGACGGGAAGTACACCACCTCGCCATCCGACTGACGAACGAACGGCAGCGAAACGATGCCGCGCTGTTCATTGCCCGAGTTGGTGTCGATCAGGTGCGAGCCGCGCAGCTCGCCGTCACGGTTGTAGATCTTCAGGCAGTACGGGTCGAGGATTTCGCTCGGCAGCTCGTCATTGCTGCCCGGCTTGAACCAGCGCTCGTCCGGGTAGTGCACGAACGGCGCATTGGCCAGGTCCAGACCCCAGAACTGATCGTTGTAGAAGAAGTTGCAGTTCAGGCGCTCGATGAATTCGCCCAGTGCCGACGCCAGCGCACCTTCCTTGGTCGAGCCCTTGCCGTTGGTGAAGCACATCGGCGAGTGCGCGTCGCGAATGTGCAGCGACCACACGTTGGGCACGATGTTGCGCCACGAAGCGATTTCGATCTTCATGCCGAGGTCGGCGAGAATGCCCGACATGTTGGCGATGGTCTGCTCCAGCGGCAGGTCCTTGCCCGGAATGTAGGTGCTGGCGCTGGAGTTCGCACCCGGCATCAGCAATGCCTGGGCGTCGGCGTCGAGGTTTTCGACTTCTTCGATGACGAACTCGGGGCCGGCCTGCACGACTTTCTTTACCGTGCAGCGGTCGATGGAACGCAGGATGCCTTGGCGGTCCTTGTCGGAGATGTCCGCCGGCAACTCGACCTGAATCTTGAAGATCTGGTTGTAGCGGTTCTCCGGGTCAACAATGTTGTTCTGCGACAGGCGGATATTATCGGTCGGGATATTGCGGGTTTCGCAATACAGCTTCACGAAGTACGCCGCACACAGCGCCGACGAAGCCAGGAAGTAGTCGAACGGACCCGGTGCCGAGCCATCGCCCTTGTAGCGGATCGGTTGGTCGGCCACCACCGTGAAGTCGTCGAACTTGGCTTCAAGTCGAAGGTTGTCGAGAAAGTTGACCTTGATTTCCATGGGGGACTACCAGAATAGCGAGCTGAACAGAATGGCCGCCATTATCCGGTTTTTGAGCGGGAAGTCTTGTGCTTTGGCGTTTCGGCCGCCGACCGGAGCGCCGATCAAGTCGAGACGTTGCGTTGCGTCATCTCGGTGACAATGGCGTCGATCACACAGCGGGCGGTCGGTGACTGGCTTCTGTTGGGCAGGCTGACGACGCCGATTTCGGAATGCAGCCCGGGTCTGTCCACGACCTGCAGTTCGATCAGGTTACCGATGCGCAGGTCTTCAGCCACGGCGCCGTGGATCACGCCGAGGATGGTATCGGTCGAGCAGGCCACCGTCCTGAGCAACGCCACGTCGTCGCACTCCAGTGCAAGCGGCAAGGCCTGGCGCGTGGAAATGCCGAGGGTTCGTGCCGTCTCGTCCTTCACCACGGCCGGCAGGCGCGTCGTTGCGATGCCGTAAGTCTCCAGGTCTCTCATCGTCACCCGATGGCCGGCCAGCGGATGTTGTGGCCGGACGAAAAAACCCGCCGAGGCCTGACCCAGTGAGCGGATCAGCAGATCGGTGTCGGCCGAGAAATTGCGAATGTCCGCGACGAAGAATTCGATCGCTTCATCTCGCAGCCGTGCTTCGAGTATCTGCCAGTTGTTGATCTCTACCCGCAGAGTGACTTGCGGATACTCCCGGCGCAATCGCGGCACGACCTGATGCATCAACATGGCCGCCGGAAACGGCCCGACGCCGAACGCGAGATTGCCGAGCCGGCCATCGCCGTAAAGCGCCAGATCACGCTCCAGCGAACGTGCATCGAACAGCAGCCGTCGCGCCCGCTCGATCAGAAATTCCCCTGCCGGCGTCGGGCGCACGTCACCGCTGTCCCGATCGAACAGGCGTTGGCCGGTCTCGCTTTCGAGCGCCTGAATACTGCGGCTCAGGGCCGGCTGGCTGAGGTGCACACGTTCGGCGGCGCGGCCGAAATGGCGTTCATCAGCAAGGGCCAGCAGATGTGTCAGTCGTTTAAGATCCATCTGGTCGATGCTAGCTACGCATTGTCTGGATGTAAACAATGCATTGGATACATCACGCCAGCCTCCCTACTCTCTGATGAATCGTCCATCGGAGAACAACAAGAATGAGACCGACCCTCCACACCCTGATCGCCCTGACGCTGATTTCCCTCGCCGGCTGCGACAAACCGCCGAGCGTTGCCAGCGGCGAAGCGACGCCTGCCACGGCTGCGGTGATAGAAGCATCAATCAAGGGCCTGGACCTCAACGACACCCGCGACATGGCCGACGCCCAGCGCGGTTTTATCGCCCGGCCGAGCGGACAGATCCTCGGTTCCGACGGCTCGGTGCTGATCGATTTCGATGCGTTCAGATTTGTCGAAGGCAAGGCCCCCGCCACGGTCAATCCGAGCCTGTGGCGCCACGCAATGCTCAACGCCCAGATCGGTCTGTTCAAAGTCACCGACGGCATCTACCAGTTGCGCGGCTTCGACATCGCCAACATGACGCTGATCGAAGGCCAGACCGGGTGGATCGTGGTCGATCCGCTGACCTCGAAAGAAACTGCCGCCGCTGCCTTGGCATTCGCCCGCGCACAACTGGGCGACAAACCTGTGACCGCCATCATCTTCACCCACGACCATGCCGACCACTTCGGCGGCGTGCTGGGCATTACCTCGGTCGCGGAAGTGGCCGAGCGCAAGATTCCCGTGGTAGCCCCTGTCGGTTTCATGGAGGAAGCCACCAGCGAAAACGTGTTGGCGGGACCTGCGATGTCACGTCGTTCGATGTATCAGTTCGGCAAGAATCTGGCGCCGGGCGCAACCGGCATGGTGGATACCGGACTGGGCAAAAACGTCGCCTACGGCAGCATCGGCATTCTGCCGCCCACGCAGATCATCGATCAGCCGACGCAAACGCTGATGATCGACGGCGTGACGTTCGTGTTCCACAACATTCCGGGGGCTGAGGCCCCGGCCGAGCTGACCTTTTCCATCCCCGAACGCAAGGCCTACGGCGGCGCCGAGCTGCTGGCGCAGACCATGCACAATCTGCTGCCGATCCGCGGCGCCAAGGTGCGCGACGCGTTGCTCTGGTCCGATTACGCCCAGATCGCCCTCGATGAACTGGGCGACACCGAGGTCTATTTCGGCCAGCACAACTGGCCAATCTGGGGCAATGAGCGCATCCGCGAATTCATCACCAAGCACCGCGACGTCTACAAATACATGCACGACCAGACCGTGCGACTGATGAATGCCGGCTACACGCCCAACGAGATCGCCGACAAAATCCAGTTGCCCGACTCGCTGGCGTCGTACTTCGGCACCCGTGGTTATTACGGCGATGTGCGACACAACGTCAAAGCGATCTATCAGATGTACCTGGGCGCTTACGATGGCAACCCGGCGCACTTGAATCCGCTGGTGCCCAAAGAGTCCGCCAGACGCTACGTCGAACTGATGGGCGGCAACGCCAAAGTGGTCGAAGCCGCGCGCGTGGCCTATGACAAAGGAGAATACCGCTGGGTCGCCGAGCTGTTGGATCAAGCGGTCCTCGATAAACCCGATGACAAAGCCGCCAAGGCACTGCTGGCCCAGACCTATGAACAGCTGGGCTACCAGTCTGAATCCGCGACCTGGCGCAACAGCTACCTGACCGCCGCCCAGGAACTGCGCAACGGCCCGCCGGCCAAAGGCGTGAGGCGTTCGGATCTGATGGAACTGATGAAACAGACGCCGACCGAACGCTTCCTCGAAGCCATGGCCGCGAGTCTCGATGGGCCGGCCGCCGACGGCAAGAACTGGACCTTCAATCTGGTGCTGACCGACACCCGCGAGTCCTTTGTGCTGTGGATCGAGAACGCCGTACTGCACTACCGAAAAGGCCCGTCAGCAACAAATGCCAACGCAACGCTGACTGTCACCAAAGACTTGTTCGTGCAACTGCTGGGCGGCACGGCGGGGTTCAAGGATGCCCTCACCTCAAAAGACTTGAAAGTCGATGGCAGCACGGTGGATCTGGTGAGATTCCTTGGATTGCTGGAGAAAGCCCCCGGCAACTTTGCAATCGTCGCCCAGGCGCGCGATTGATTCGTGCAGGGTCGATCGGATGTAATGCCTGAAGAGGTCTATCCCTGAGCAAGTCCGGCTAGGTATCTGTACGCCGCTTTCGACGATTCTAGGGCCGACCGTTACTCCAGGAGCTTCACGCCGTGCCAGACGCACCGACGCAAACTGCCTACGCAAAGCGCTTCACCGTCGTACTCGCCTACATCGACGCCAACCTTGAAGGCGACCTGTCGGTGAAAGCGCTGAGCCAGGTGGCGAACTTCTCCGAGTTCCACTTTCACCGGCAGTTCACGGCATACGTCGGCGTACCCGTCTCGCGCTATGTGCAGCTGATGCGCCTGCGCCGTGCCGCGCACCGCTTGAGCACCGTGCCCGACCATTCGGTGATGGAAGCTACGCTCGACGCCGGGTTCGAAAGTCCCGAAGCGTTTTCAAGGGCATTCAAGCGAGCCTTCGGCACCTCGCCGGGGGCATTTCGCAAGGCTCCGGACTGGAGCGTCTGGCACACGGTCTTCGCCATACCTCACTTTTCAAGGAGCATTGCCATGCAGGTACGAATCGTCGACTTCCCCGGAATCCAGGTCGCTGCACTCGATCACCGAGGCCCACCAGGCCTTGTCAATCAAAGCGTGCAACGCTTCATTCAGTGGCGCCAGCAAAGCGGGCAGTCGCCGGTGGCATCAAGCCGCACCTTCGGGATTCCTTACGGCAATCCCGACACGACGCCGCCGGAGGATTTTCATTTCGCGATCTGCGGCGAAATCCGTGAAGCGGTGGCGCCGAATGACTTCAACGTCCGCGAGCTGGGCATTCCTGCCGGCCGCTGCGCCGTGGTGCGTCACACAGGTTCAACCGATCACATCGGTGAAACCATCTACCCGGTCTACCGCGACTGGCTGCCCGCCAGCGGCGAAGAACTGCGCGATCACCCGCTGTTTTTCGAGTACTTGAGCATCAGTCCCGAGATCCCGAAGGAGCAGTGGCAAACGGATATTTACGTGCCGCTGTGCTAACAATCGCCTGCCCCTCAGGTTCAGCTGGATACCTACTCTCCTGCGCACATTCAGCGCTGCTCAGGAGAGGCCGTCCACCCATGAAACCGCAAAGAAGCCGATGCAGCTTCCCGACGTGTGATACCACCCATGGCATAAGTTTCGCGACAAACCGGCCGGCAAGTTGCGGATTACCGCCGGCGGGCATTCCGCAATCACGATCCTGCAACCGGCCCTCGCAAAGCTGCTGCCCGACAACCCCGGCCTGGATGTCGAAATCATCGTCGACTACGGCCTGACCGATAGTTTTCCGGCTATCACCTCTACTACCCCAGTCTGCGCCAGGTATGGACTAGCGACGCTGGCCCGCAGTCGCGCGGGCCAACGCCGATCCTCTTAACTTGCCCTCTGCCCTACCCACCGATGCCGATAAGCCAGCCCCGCCTGCAAGCCGAACGCGAGCACCACCGTCGCCGGCGCAGAAAAACTGCCGGGAACACCGCCCGTCCACATCAGCAACAACCCCAGCGCCGTGGCGGCGAACCACGCCATCAGGCCGACCGGGTTGAACGCCGGGCTGCGTTGGAGTGCACCTGCGTCATTGCTGCCATAGACAATCTGCGCCAATGCCACACCGACCCAGGCGACCACAAAAATGCCCTGATACGCCAATGCCTTGAGCAAGTAGGAAAACACGTCAGCGAGCATCAAGCCGTACACGATCACCCCGACCACCAATGCCCACAGCAGATAAGAACCGCGTACGCCGAAACGGCCGAAGAATGCCTGCATGTTGAGGGTCGCCAGATAGAAGTTGGCGGTGTTGATCCGGGTTTGCGTGGCCCAGACGAACAGCAGGCCCCACAGCCCCATCAACTGCAGAATTGCCATCACCACAGAGACTTCGTTCAGCGCGCCTTCATGGGGAATACTGCTGACCAGATAGATGCCTGCCGCACCGTTGAGCAGAAAAGTCACGGCATAGAACGGCATGCCGAAGTTCCAGCGCCCATGATACTGAGCGTCCTGCGGCTTGCCGAAACGGGCGTAGTCGAAGGTGAACAGCATCAGGATCCACACGCCCATGTAGGCCACAAAGCAATCCCACCAGCCGAAGGTCGCAGGTGTTGCCGGACCGAAATCGAGCCATTGCGGCTGGTAACCATATCGGCTGATCGACAGCCCGACCGCCACCAGCAAACCGCCCAGGTACACCGGCAACAACACGCCGTTGAGCTTGTCCAGCCAGTGCTGCACGCTACCCAGAATCATCGGCACGCTGTACAGCACCACCAGCAGGGCAGCCAGTGGGTAGACCAGTTCCGGGTACAGGTGATTGAGCGCCACGGCGATCACCGATCCTTCGAACACGGCGTAGTAAATCGCCGTCGAAAAGAAAATCAGCGTGGCCAGGCATGCTCCGGTCCGGCCAAACAACACGCTTGAAAACAACGCGACCGACCATCCGCTGCGCATGGCGAAACGGCTGAGAACGCTGTTGACCAGCCCATAACTGATCACCGACAGCACCATCCCGATCAGCGCATTGCGTGCACCGAAAGACAAGGCCAACGAAGCACCGACCACGATGTAGAACATGGCGCTGCATACGGCCCACCAGGCCATGGTCAGAGACAGTCGGCCCATGCGGGCCTCGGCGGAAACGGGATGATGGGCCGGATCTTGCCCGGTTTGACTCGATTGCGATAAAGCAGCCATATGCGTGTACTCCAGAACCAGTCAAAGGTTGAAACGCGGGCAGCCTTCACCGCACCGAAGCGCGGCGTTGGCCTGCGTATGGCATAGCCCGCGCGGTGCGGCGGGCAGAGTCAGGAAGGGAAAAGCTTGCTCAGGCAGCTGAGTTTTTTCTTGTAGGAGCGCCGTGCGTCCAGAGCCTCGTCGAGGCTGACCGCTACAAAGCGAGCCTTCTGGTTGGGCTGCATCTGGCCGATCAGATCCAGATCGGCACTGATGACGGTGCCGATCATGGCGTAACCACCACCCGATACGGCATCGCGATGCAGCACGATGGGTTCGAGGCCGGCGGGTACCTGAATCGAGCCGATCGGGTAGCAGCTGTCAACGATGTTCGACGGATCGGAGCCTGCACCAAATGGTTGTTCTCGCGGCTGGAAGTCCAGCGCGCTGCCGCCCTTGAAGCGATAGCCGATGCGGTCCGCTTCTGATCCGACTGTCCACGGCTCGGCGAAAAAGCTCTTCGCTGCCGCGTCGGTCAGGCGATCGTAATAAAGCCCCGGCACCACGCGCAGAGTGATCTCCCCACCCAGTGACTGGCGCAGCGCCATGGGCAGACTGGCCCCGGCACGCCCCTTGCCGCTGGCTTTGCCCACCGGCAATTCGTCTCCGGCGATCAAGCGTCGTCCGGCAAACCCGCCCAACGCCCCGAGCGCATAAGTCGATCGACTGCCCAACACAAGCGGCACGTCGATTCCGCCTGCCACCGCCAGATAAGCCCGCGCACCCGCCTTGGGAAAATCGAAACGCAGAACCTGGCCGGCCTTCACCGCGAACGCGGTGGCGTGATGCATTTCCACACCATCGAGTCGAGGCGCCATGTGCGCGCCGCACACCGCGACCAGTGCGTCTTGCTGAAACGCCAGCTCAGGGCCCAGCAACGTACACTCCAGCGCGGCGCAATCCGCCGCGTTGCCGACCAGATGATTGGCCGCTCTCAGCGCATATTGATCGAGCGCGCCGGACGGCGGGATGCCGAGGTGGTAGTAACCTTCGCGGCCCAGATCCTGAACCGACGTGGCGAGACCGGGTTTGAGTACCTTGATCATGCCAACACCTCCTGCAGCGACACGGGATAACCGACCGGATCGGCGAGAAACGCATCCAGTGAAAACTCCACCGGCCGGATCCGCAAATCGAAATGCCCGGCCTCCACGTCTGCAACGGCCTGGTCATACGCTGCACGATCCATTGGCTTGAACTGCACAATGTCACCCGGACGGAAAAACACCATATGGTCCTTCAGGTACGCCAGCGATTGCTGCGGGTCGTAGATGGGAGCCGGTGTGACACCGAACATCTGATAGCCCCCGGCGCCACGCACCGAGTAGATGCACCCGAAGCAACCACCGTGACCCAGTGTCAATTTCGGCGTGTCGGTACGTGGACGCAGATACTTGGGCACCTGCAACTGACGTTCGCGTTCGACCATCTGGAACATGAAGGGCAAACCGGCGACGAACCCCACCATCGAGACAAACCATGGCGCTGCGCTATGAGCTGCAATGAACGCATCGACATCCGCCAGGCCATTGATGCGCGCGGCGTATTCCAGATCCGTGGCGCCCGGGTCCTGGTGCCGGTCGCGAAAACGCATCAGCGTTTCGTGGGTCCAGGGATCGTTGTACAGCACCGGAATCTCAATGATCCGGGTCTGCAATGTGCGTTCGGCAACGGCGTCAGCCTCGGCGCCCTGCACCGCTTCGAGCAAGGCCTGCGGCGCAATTCGATCCGGGTCGAAGCGGATCTGGAAGGATGCGTTGGCCAGACACACATCGAGTACGCCATCGAGTTTCAGCCGCTCCACGGCGCGGGTGACCGCCATGCCCTTGAAAAACGCCTCGAGGGACATGCTTTCACTGACTTCGGCAAACAGATGCTCATCGGCACCAAAGCTGTAGCGGATCGGACGAGTCATGCTTCACCTCCGCTGCGGCGTGCGGACAGCCAGTTCTCCAGCGTCCCGGTATGAAAGTCGGCAGTTTGCAACCACGGTTGTTGCAGCAGTTCAGCGTGCAGCGACAAGGTGCTGGCCATGCCGGTCAGCAAGGTTTGCGCCACCGCTGTCCGGGCACGCGCAAGGGCTGTGGAGCGATCCGGCCCATGCACAATGAGCTTGGCCAACAGCGAGTCATAGTACGGTGGCACCCGATAACCTTCATACAGGTGGGTGTCCACACGAACACCTTCGCCTTGCGGCCAGACCAACGATTCGACCAGACCGGGGCTGGGGAAAAAATCCCGGGCCGGGTCTTCGGCATTCAAGCGCATTTGCAGGGCCGCGCCATTCAGACGGATGTCACTCTGCTTCAGGCCCAGTGGTTCACCACCGGCAATTCGCAGCATCGCCTGTACCAGATCGATACCGGTGACCAGTTCGGTGACCGGGTGTTCCACCTGGATTCGGGTGTTCATCTCGATAAAAAAGAACTCGCCGCAGACATCGTCATACAGGTACTCCAGCGTGCCCGCTCCCTTGTAGCCGAGGGATTCGGTCAAACGTACGGCGCTGGCGCAGAGTGCCTCCCGCTGCTGCGCGTCGAGTACCGGTGATGGTGCTTCTTCAAAGATTTTCTGACGCCGACGCTGTAGCGAACACTCGCGCTCGAACAAGTGCACGGCGTTTTTCCCGTCGCCCAGAACCTGTACTTCGATGTGCCGGGCCTTGCCGATAAAACGCTCCAGATACACCGCACCATTACCGAAAGCGGCCTGAGCCTCGCGCTGCGAACGGGGAAACTCTTCACTCAATTGCGCGGCATTTTCTGCCAGACGAATACCCCGCCCACCACCGCCGGCCGAGGCTTTGATCAGCAACGGGTAACCGACCGATTCCGCCGCCCGAAGCGCCGACTCGACATCAAACAGCTCGCCTGGCGAACCCGGCACCACGGGAACACCTGCCGCCTGGGCAGTACGCCGCGCCTCGGCCTTGTCCCCCATGCGCCGGATGGTGTCCGGGGCCGGCCCGACGAAAATCGCGCCGCTGGCAATCACGGCTTCGGCAAACCCGGCGTTCTCTGACAGAAAACCGTATCCAGGGTGAACCGCATTGGCGCCCGTCGCTCGCAGGGCACCCAGCAACGCCTCGATGTTCAGATAGCTTTTATCGGCACGGGCCGGCCCCAGAAGATGCACTTCATCGGCCAGGCGTGCGGCCTGAGAGTCGATATCGGCCTCGCTGCACGCGGCAACGGTTGGAATACCCAGGGCCTTGGCCGCACGGATAATCCGCACGGCGATTTCGCCACGGTTGGCGACCAGCAATTTACGAATAGGTTGAGTCATGTTCACGCCCTCACTCGCTATCAAGCGTAGCGACGACCTGACCCGGCTCCACCGGATCACCGTCTTCAACCTGAAAAGCACTGAGGCGCCCCGCCATCCCGGCGGTCAGTTCGGAAAACTGCTTCATGACTTCGATCAGACCGATCACCGTGTCGGCGCTGACAGAATCGCCGACCTCGACGTAATTCGCCGAATCCGGTGTGGCCTTTCGGTAGAAAGTCCCGGGTAATGGGGTGATGACAGTGTGTTCAGCCATGTCTGTTCCTCTTGGAATAGTTGTAGAAAGGCAGGCAAAAAATGTTTGGACCCCGGCGTCTGTTGGCCGGGTGTCGCGTAGTGATTCAGCGAGGTCGACGCACCTCGATCCCGGCGGCATCGAGCGCACCACGGGTGGCCTCGACCAGCGCCAAAGCGCCCGGCGTATCGCTGTGCAGACAGATGGAATCGAACTCGATCGCCAGATCCTCACCCTCGACGGTACGCACCACGCCCTCCTGGCAAGCGCGCAGCACACGGGTGGCGACGAATCCAGGATCGTATGCGCGAACATTGCGGGTGAAGACGATGGAGCCACTCAAGTCGTATTCGCGGTCTGCATAGAATTCGCGAACGACCGGTTGGCCGAGCTCTTTAGCGACACGCCAGATAACCGAATCCGGCATGCAATACAGCAACAGTTCGGGTTCCAGGCGTTGCAGGTTTTCCACCAGCAGACGCGCTGCTTCTTCATCCCGGGCCAGATGCATGTAGAGCGCGCCGTGAGGCTTGATGTGTTGCAGCGCGACGCCCTGCACCCGTGCCAGTTCACGCAGTGCGCCCAGTTGATAAAGGATGTCGTCGACCAGTTCCTGGGCCGGTGCATTGATGTGCCGGCGACCGAACCCCACCAGATCCCGGAACCCCGGGTGGGCACCGATGGCGACGTTCAGGCGCTTGGCCTGCTCGACGGTGCGACGCATGGTGCCGGGGTCGCCGGCATGGAAACCGGTGGCGATGTTGGCGGAACTGATGAACGCCATCAGTTCGTCGTCGACACCATCGCCGATGGTCCACGGGCCGAAGCCTTCGCCCATGTCCGAGTTGAAATCTACTGCCTGCATAACCCTTGCTCCTGACCCTTGTGACTTCATGCAGGCCACGTTAAATTCCCGCCAACCCCTTGGGAAGATCTATTAACAGATAGGGTATCTTCTGAAAAACAGATACCTGAAAAACAGGAACATCCATGTCGTTGACCTTGCGTCAAATTCGCTACTTCGTTGCCACCGCGGAGATCGGGCAGATATCTCAGGCAGCGATCCATTTGAATATCTCCCAGTCGGCGGTGACCACGGCGATCAAGGAACTGGAAAGTTTGCTCGGCACGTTGCTGTTCCAGCGCTCGGCACAAGGCATGACCCTGACGGATGCCGGTCGACACTTTCTGAACCGCGCCTATGTGATTTTGCGCAGCGTCGACGACGCGCTGAACAGCCCGCTACCCGACATACGCGCCAGTGGCCTGATTCGCCTGGCCGCGAGCTACACGGTGATCGGCTATTTTCTGCCGCATCATCTGCAACGGCTGGAACATTGGCACCCCGACGTTGCCATCGAAGTCCACGAGCAGGAACGGCAGGCCATCGAACAGGGATTGCTGGAAGGAAAATTCGATATGGCGGTGGTGCTTACCGCGAACCTCACGCACCCCGACATCGTTTCGGAAACCCTGTTCAACTCCGAACGCCGTCTGTGGCTGCCCAGCCACCATCCACTCTGTGAGCGGTCGGCCGTCAGCCTCGCGGATGTCGCGCTGGAACCCTACATTCTGCTGACCGTGGATGAAGCTGAACAAAGTGCCATGCGCTATTGGGAAAACGCCCGCCAACAACCCAACGTGCGGGTGCGTACCAGTTCTGTAGAGGCCGTGCGCAGCATGGTCGCCAATGGCAGCGGCGTGGCGATTCTCTCGGACCTGGTGCACCGCCCCTGGTCGCTGGAAGGCAAGCGCATCGAGACCCTGACCATCACCGACAAGGTGACCCCGATGAGTGTCGGCCTGGCCTGGCACCGCGAGCGCGAATTCAGCCCCGCGATGCAGGCCTTGCGCAATTACTTCCACGATGCGTTTCTGGCCCCGCAGCAGCTTTCAGCGCGGCGCTGACGCACAGGATCAGGCAAGAATTCAGTAGAAATGCACTAACGGAATGCGGGTTCGGAGCGGGAGGATGGCTGTCCGACAGATCCATCGAGGACGTTCCCATGCTTGTACAAGCCTACGGTGCCCACGCGGGCGACAAACCCCTTGAGCCTATCCAGATCAATCGCCGCGCCCCTGCGGCCCATGACGTCCAGATCGACATCGCCTTCTGCGGCATCTGCCACTCCGACCTGCATCAGGTGCGCTCCGAGTGGGCCGGCACCCAGTTCCCTTGCGTACCGGGACACGAAATCGTCGGCCGCGTTTCGGCGGTCGGCGCGCACGTTTCCGAATACAGGGTCGGCGATCTGGTCGGCGTCGGTTGCATCGTCGACAGCTGCAAACACTGTGAAGACTGCGAAACCGGCCTGGAAAACTACTGCGACGGCATGATCGGCACCTACAACTTTCCGACTCCGGACGCCCCCGGCTGGACCCTCGGCGGCTACTCGCAAAATATCGTGGTGCATGAGCGCTACGTCCTGCGCATCCGCCACCCCGAAGCACAACTGGCCGCCGTCGCGCCGCTGCTGTGTGCGGGCATCACCACTTACTCGCCACTGCGTCAGTGGAACGCCGGGCCGGGCAAGAAAATCGGCGTGGTCGGTATCGGTGGCCTGGGTCACATGGGCATCAAACTGGCTCATGCGATGGGTGCGCACGTGGTGGCGTTCACCACGTCTGAATCCAAGCGTGAGGCGGCGAAAGCCCTGGGTGCCGATGAAGTTGTGATCTCGCGCAATCCCGAAGAAATGGCTGCGCACACCAAGAGCTTCGACTTCATCCTCAACACCGTCGCCGCCCCTCACGATCTCGATGCGTTCCTGGTGCTGCTCAAACGCGACGGCGCACTGACTCTCGTGGGCGCACCCGCCTCGCCGCACCCATCGACAAACGTGTTCAACCTGATCATGAAACGCCGCACCATCGCAGGCTCGATGATCGGCGGCATTCCAGAGACCCAGGAGATGCTGGATTTCTGCGCCGAACACGGCATTGTTTCGGACATCGAACTGATTCGCGCGGATCAGATCAATGAGTCTTATGAGCGGATGCTCAAGGGCGATGTGAAGTATCGGTTTGTGATTGATAACGCGACGTTGGCGGGCTGACAAGCACCTCTGGAGAGAGGCGTTGCGCCTGCCCGTTCGGACACGAGCGCCTTTCTCCCCTCCGCCCCGCCAAGCAGGGCGACTTCCTCCATTTACGGGCCCTCCAATCTGCGTGCCTGTACCCATCGATGGCCGGCATCCGCCATTACCCTCAGCATCTCCCCATCGACTCATTGATCTTTCCCCTCACACCAAGTAAAAAACCCTCTCCTTTTTCCACCCTCGCAAGGAGCAGCGGATGCTCGAGCTCACCACGCAACGACTGGACCTGCGCACGATGGTCGAGTCCGACTGGCCGTTGTTTCTCAGGCTGCATTCCGAGCCGCAGACCATGCAGTACGTGTTCGGCGAGATTGCCGAGGAACAGGTTCGCCATGGCTTCGAGCACCGGCTCCCGGCATGGGGGCCGCAGTCGGAGCACTGGCTGTGCCTGGTGGTGACCGACAAGGCCAGCGGGCATGAGCTGGGCGTGACCGGTTTTCGCATTCTGTCGCCGGGGCACGCCGAAGTGGGTTGTCTGCTGCTGCCGGAGCATCAGGGCAAGGGCTTCGGCACCGAGTCGCGAAAGGCAATCATCGATTACGCCGCGGCCATCGGGCTGAACTCGCTGGAATCGACCGTGACCGACGGCAATATCGCGTCCTGCAAGGTGTTGGAAAAATGCGGCTTTGTGTTCGCACGTCGTGTGCCGCAGGCCTACCAGATCGGTGATCGGTGGTACGACGATCTGATCTATCACTATCAAATACGCTGAGCCTTGCGCTCAACGACTCGCCAAGGAGGCCTCCCGTCGTGAATCCCTATCAATATCTGCCCCCCCGCTCCTTCTGGCGTACGGCCGTGGCTGACAAATCCGCGTCGGACATCGATCAACTGTGGACGCCGCAATTCGAGATCGGCAACAAGGATGCAATCGTCACCGCCGGCTCCTGTTTCGCCCAGCACATTGGCCGTGCGCTGGTGGCGCGCGGCATGAACTGGCTGGACGCGGAACCCGCCCCGCAAGCGTTGCCTGAGGCCGACTGGAAGGCCCACAACTATGGCGTGTTTTCCTTTCGCACCGGCAACCTGTACACCCCGGCCATGTTGTGCCAATGGCTCGAATGGGCGCTGGGCGTAAGCGCTCCGCCCGAGGAGACCTGGGCTCATGACGGGCGTTTCTTCGACCCGTTCCGCCCTGCCGTGGAGCCTGACGGATTTGCCAGCGAGCAGGCCCTGTTCGAGTCGCGCGAGGCGACCCTGGACGCCATCCGCGAAGCGCTGCGCCGGGCCAAAGTGTTCGTCTTTACTCTCGGCCTGACCGAAGCCTGGCAACATCGGCAGACCGGTCTGGTATATCCCGTGTGCCCCGGCACTGTTCGCGGCACCTTCGATCCGCAACTCCACCGGTTCTGCAACTTCGGTTTCATGGACACCTATGGCGACATGGTCAGGGCACTGGAGCTGATGCGTTCGATCAACCCGCAACTGCGTCTGCTGCTGACCGTTTCACCGGTGCCCCTGACGGCAACGGCCACCGGGCAACATGTGCTGAGCGCCACGACCTACTCCAAATCGGTCCTGCGCGCCGTCGCCGGGCAGTTGTGTGAAGACCTGCCCGACGTCGACTATTTCCCGTCCTACGAAATCATCACCGGCCCGCCGTTCAAGGGCGCCTTCTACCAGCCCAACCAGCGGGAAGTCACGCCAGAGGGCGTGGCGTTCGTGATGCAGCAATTCTTTGCCGGACTTGAAGCCGTCCAATCGGTGCAGGCGCCGACTCCTTCCGCCCGCGTGTCCAGCGAGGATCTTGTCTGTGAAGACGCCGTACTCGATTACTACGCCTAGGTTTCTGCTGCTGGGCGACTCCCATGCCGGCGTCATCGGCAAGGCGGCGCAGGCTCGCGAAATATCGTTCGGTGGTGGCCCGCTGGGCACCGGCCGGGATTTCGCGGTCGATTTCTTCAGCCTGACCCGACATGACGTGGTCTTTCGGGATGCCGAAATGGATCGGCTGTATCGCCAGGCCCTCGACACGCTCGAAGTGCCGCAACTGGCGCAGGTCGGCGTGCCGCTGGTGAGCACCATCGGCCTGAGCCTGCACTACCTCGCCACTGCGCCGAACTGGACCTGCTACCAGAATGCGCACGGTGAATTCGACGACGGTTTTCTCGCCGGGCCGTTGTTCGAGGCCGTCATCGACACCCTGTCCCGACCCGCAATGGCCTTCTATGAACAGGCCCTGGCGCTGGACCTCAAGGTGTTCGCCGTGCTGCCGCCGCAACGGGTGCCGGCGCTGTCCGACCCGCGCGTATTCATGGCGGCGCAGTCATTGCTGATCGAACACCTGCAAGGGCTTGGCGTGGAGCTGATCGACGTGCGCGAGGCGGCGAACGATGAGCTGGGGTTTCAGCGTGAAGCGTTCTGCGAAGTGGATGACCCGCTGCACGGCAATCTGGCGTTCGGTGAGTTGATCGTCGAGCAACTGATCCGGCGCGGCGTCTAGAACCTGTGGGAGCCATTGGCTCCCACAGGTTTTTCAGCACCATCAAGCCTTGGGCTGCGTCCCGAGGATCGTCACCCGCTCGCCATAACGCGAATGCGGGAAATAATCCCAGATCGCATGGTGCTGGGTGCAGCGGTTGTCCCAGAACACCAGCGTGTTCGGCGCCCAGCGAACGCGGCAGCTGAGGGACGGTTCCCGTGCCACCAGGTCGAACAGCATGTTGAGCAGCAACTGACTCTCGCCCCCGGACAATTGCACGATGTGCGACGTGAATCCGGAATTGACGAACAACGACTTGCGCCCGGTTTGCGGGTGACGAACCACCACCGGGTGTTCGGTTTTTGGCAGGTTGGCGGGCGCCTCATAGCCCTTCCACGGAATTGCACCGTCGTGAATCGCAGTCAGTTCACCGAGAAACTGCTGCATCGTCGGCGACAGCATTTCCAGCGCCAGATGCATGTTGGCGAACAGCGTATCGCCGCCCGTGCCGATGGCCGGGGTTTCCTTGACGTACAGCATCGACCCCATGGACGGCGCCAGATCAGCGGTGCCGTCGGTGTGCCAGGTTTCCCCGGCCACATAGCGCGATTGCGCATTGGCGCGGATCACCACCAGTTCCGGGTCATCGCCGTCGATGTCTTCCACCGGCAACGCCCGCAGTTCGCCGAACAGCCGGCCAAACGCCTTGTGCTCCTCCACCGTCAGATGTTGATCGCGGAACACCAGCACGTGGTTCTCCAGAAAGGCCCGGTGGATTTCCGCGAGCTGATCGTCCTCCAGCGGTTGTGAAAGATCGACGCCGCCGATTTCGGCACCGATGATCGGCGTGATCCGGTCGACCGTGATGCGCTGATACGGCGCACGTTTTTCTGCGGCGATGCGCTCGATTGCCTTGAGTGCCAACTGATCCATGTTCCCTCACCCTTTTTTATTGGAACGACGCCGATGACTGCTCGCGCAGAGAACGCGGGCGCATGTCGATCCAGTGCTCGTTGATGTAATCCAGGCAGACCTGACGTTCGCCACGCATCCCGGCCGCGTTCCAGCCGCTGGCCATCGGCTTGCCCGCCGGCCACAGGGAATACTGACCCTGAGCGTTGATCACCACATCGAATTGCTGCTGTGCGTCATTCATGTCGTCTCTCCTGTTGAACGGGATTGCAGGGTTGTCAGATGCACGACCAACCCTTCGGCAAACTGGTGGAACAGCGCACGCCGCTGCTCGTCGGTCTGAGCGCAAGCCCAGACAAACACCCGCACCGACGTACCGCAGACCTGCGCGTACGTGTCAGCATCGTCAGCCGCGAAGGCCCGGGCGGAGATTTCAGCATTGGCGGCGGCATGAGCCTGGGCGAACGCCGTGGCACTGGCCTCGGTATTCAATTGCGCGTAATACGCTGCGAACGCCTCGGCATCGCCGAAGTGCTCGGCGATCATGGCGGTGTTGCTCGGCGCGAGACCGTAAGTCATCGCGCTGGCATGGGCCTGGGCGTATGCCGCGTCGTAGGCATAGGCCCGTCGATACAGCGCCAGCAAAACCGGTTTGAGCGTGGCACGCCACTCGCCCAGGCGTGCGCCCACGCCAAGTGCCGCCCGATGATGCAGGCTTTGCAAAGCGAGCAGCGCTGGCCGATGCTCCGACAGCGCCTCGCACAGCACCGGCAGAACCACCTCGGCTTGCCAACGATGAATCAGCCGAAGCGACGGCATTTCGTCGAGCCTGCAAATCCGCTTGCACAAGACCTCGGGCTGGCCGTCGCACAGCACCTGCGACAAGGCAGACAACCAGTCAGGCATCGAAATCATTTCCTTCATATCGACGCCTCCTGCGCGCCGATCACCTCGGCCAGCATCCGCGCCCAGTGCCCCGCCACGATGCCGTAGTGATCGGTGTCCAGCCGTTGCCAGCTCTGCAACTGCGGGAGCAGCGCCCGCCAGTGGCGTTGCAGGTCGTCCAGACTCCAGGCATCGCCCAGACCATAGGGGTTAGCGCGTCCGGCGATAAACATCCGCACCGGTGTAGCCGCCAATGCTGGCGGCTGGAAGTCGACCATGCTGCTCATGTTGTTGCGACAGCACACCGTCAGCCGTTGCAGGTAAGCCTGACGGTCTTCGGACATCGCCTGCCCTTCGACGTCGGGCCAGCGCTGGGCGAACTCTCGCTGGAACACCTGCTCGATGGTCCGCTCGTCGATACCGGCCAGTTCCGCTCCGGCATTCGGTGCGGGCGGGTCGATCAGGTACAGCAGCGGTTGCCTGAAACCTTCAGCCTGCGCCTGCTGACACAGCGCCTGCGCCACCCAGGCCCCGAACGACCAGCCCGCCAGGCGCCAGGCGCAACCGTCCGGGAGGTGGGCCTTGATCGCCTGCAGATACAACCGGGCCCGCTCGACAATGCTGATGTTCGGTAGCGCCGGCAGACGCAACGCAGGGTCCGCAATCACGCACACCCCCAGATCTGCAGGCAGCGCTGAAACCAGTTCCCGATAGGCCTGAACATCTCCGCCCACCGGGTGAATCAGGTACAGCCAGTCGCCGCCGACGCCGGCATGCCACTGATCGACCCGCACCGCGTCGTTCCAGTGGTGCGGCGCGTGCGCTGAAGCCTCTGCCGTGGAATCTGCCACCAGCCCCAACACCTCGCTCAGGCTGACCTTGTGACTGAACTGCGACAACTGAAACACCTCACCCGTGGCCGCTTGCAGCTCGTCGATCAGGTCCAGCAACGTCAGCGAATCCGCACCCAGGTCGTACAGCGAATCATCGTCTTCCAGATCCGTCACACCGAGCCATTTGCACAGGCACTCACGCAAGCGCACCGAAAGATCCACGCCTTGGGGCACTGCAACCGCCGCGGCCGCGACGCCATGGCGAACCGGATAGAAGCGCCGCGCCGTGTCGATACCGGTGGTGGAAACCAGCAATTGCGGCAATTGCGTCGCCATCGCCAGATCGAACACCCGCCCCCCCTCTTCGGCCGACAAGCCGACCGTCAGATGCTCCTGATGCGCAGCGTCCCCGCCATTGTGGGTCGTGGCCATGCCGATGTCGCGCCAGATGTCCCAGTTGATCCCCAGACGCAGGCAAGCATTGGCCGTGTCCGGACGGTAATGCGCAAAGCCGTCGAGCACACCGCTGGCTGCCGAATAATCCAGATGCCCCGCGCCGCCGAACAGCGCCGACATTGATGAGCAGTACAGGACGAAACCCGGCGAAAGCTGTTCGATCAGGCTTTCGACCGCGAGCATGCCGTGAGTCTTGGCAGCCATCGCCTCGGCCATCTGCCGGGCGTCGCGATGGCGAATCAGACTGCCTGCACCGACACCTGCTGCGTGGATCACCCCGCTCAGGCAACCGTAGCGTCGGGCCAGTTGATCGAGTACCTGCGGCCAGCGCGACAGGTCAGCGATGTCCGCCTGAACACAGTCGATTCGCGGCGCATAAGCCGTGAGATTTGCAGGCAACTGTCCTTGACGCGAGAGCAACACCACACGCCGCCCAGGCGCTTGCAGCAGGTGTTCGCACAGGGTGCGACCGATCCCGCCGCTGCCGCCCAGCACCAGAAACGTGCCGTCCTCCGGCAACAGGCTGGGTGTTGTGGTCGGGCCCGGGAATGGGTGAGCGATCAACCGTGGCTGCCACAGGTAACCGTCGCGCACCGCCATCCGCCGAGGCAACTCGGCCGCATCACCAAGCAGCGCCGCCAGTTCCTCGGCCTGACTATCAAGGTGCGGCGACGGCCAGTCCAGCCAGTGGCAACGCACCGGGTATTCCTGGGGCACCACTTCGCAGACCCCGGCCAGTGCCGCCAGCTCGGGACGCCGTACTTCGCCGTCCACCGGACACGCCTGCCACGACATCAACCACAACCGCAGGCGTGTCGTGCGTGCGATGTGCCCCCAGGCCTGCATCAGCGCGCTGATCGTGTCCAGACAGGCCCACTGCGCCAGATCCAGCGACTGCTCGTTGACCGCGCCTGACACAGCCAGCGGCAAGGTGTGCAGCCAGTCGAGCTCGCCGAGGGACGCTTCGACCACTTCACCGAGTAATCGGCTCAGGGCTTCGGTATCCAGCGGATCCAGCTCGAAACGGTCCGCACCGAGTTGCTTGAAGCCATTGCCCGCGCGCACTTGAACCACACGTCGATAAACCGTTCGCAGATGTTCCAGCAATGCCGCGCCGGGTGCTTCATGGCTGCAAAGAATGACCGTTTCTCGTGCGCCGCTCAGTGTCTTTGCGTTCAGGCGTTGGGCACGCATCCACTGCCGCTGGTGAAACCACTGCGCCAGCGGTTGGCGCTCGATACCTGCCGAAACGGGGGCAACGATTTCGGCAGTGGGTTCAAAGCGATAGGTCTGAAGATCGAACGACGCTGGCGGCAAGTCCCAGGGTGGCGGTGCCGAGCGCTGCGGCCAGTGGATATGGGCGCCTTCGTACCAGGCCTCCAGCAATGCCTGCGGTGAGTGATCACGGGCGATCAGTTGCACACCCGGCGTGGTGATTTCCTTGACCGTTGTCGGCAGCAAAGGAATGTCGTCACCCGGCTGGGAGACCATCGCAAAGCGCCAGCGCAGTTGGCGTCGACCTGACTGCAAGTGCCGCAGCAACGCGGTGCGCTGCTCCGGATGCGCTTGCAGGTGTTCGCGAATCGCCGCGATATCGCGCAGCAATTCAGATCGGCTTTGGGCCGAAACCATCAACAGTGGCAGCGTTTCCTCGGCTGTTTCCTGCACCGTCGGTGCGGCGCCGACAATCACATGGGCATTAGTCCCTCCGATCCCGAAGCTGCTGACACCCGCCAGACGTCGCCGTCCTTGCGGCCATGGCCTGGACGTGGTGGGCACGTAGAACGGCGAATGTTCCAGATCGATCTGCGGATTGATCCGGCCAAACCCGAGGTTCGGTGGCAGCACGCCGTGGAATACCGCGAGACTGGCGCGAATCAGCCCGACCACCCCCGCCGCCGCGCCCAAGTGGCCGATCTGGCTCTTCACCGAAGCCAATGCGCAATGGCCGGCTGGCGCATCGCCGAAGGCCTGGGTCAGCGCCGCGACTTCGATCGGGTCCCCCAACAAGGTGCCGGTGCCGTGGGCCTCGATGTAGCCGATGTCGGCACCGGTCAACCCGGCCCGGTTCAAGGCATCGCGGATGACCGCGCTTTGCCCGGCCACCGACGGCGCGGTGTAACTCATCTTGGCCCGGCCATCGTTGTTCAGTGCCGAGCCTTCGAGCAACGCATAGATCCGGTCACCATCGGCCCGCGCCCTGGCCAATGGCTTGAGCACCACCACGCCATAACCACTGGCGCCGATGGTCCCGCTGGCATCGTCGCTGAACGGGCGGCACAAACCATCGGCGGAAAAGATGTGCTGCGAACGGTGACGATAGCCTTCGGTCAGGGTCGGGTCGATCAGCACACCCGCCGCGAGCATCACGTCACTGTCACCCTGACGCAGCATCGAACTGGCCAGGTGTACCGCGATCAGCGAGCTGCCGCACGCCGCCTGCACACTCAGGGCCGGGCCATTGAGGTCCAGGTGATACGCCGCCTTGGTCGCCAGAAAGTCCTTGTCGTGGTGCAGCGCCATCTGGAAACCGTCCGGCAGATCGCCTTGCGCGGTGTCGCGCAGCATCTGCTGGAAGTACGTGGTTTCGCCGCAACTGGCGATCAGGCCGATGCGCGGGCCGTCCGCCGACGGGACGATGGCCGCGTGCTGCAGGGCCTGCACACAGCCCATGAGTAGATGCCGCTGTTGCGGGTCCATCAAACGCGCTTCCTGGCGGCTGATGCCGAAGTACTCGGGATCGAAGTCGAGCATGCCGGCCAGTTGGCTGCGGGCGCCGACCAGACCTTCTTCGGCGGTAAAGTGCTCGATGCCCAGCCCATTGCCTTGCACCATCGCCCAGAACTCGGACAGGTTCCGCGCCCCGGCCACATTGACCGACATGCCGATGATTGCCATCGGCTGGTGACCTGAATCGGTTTGCCTTACACGCTCCACCGCTGCCACCGGCGCTGTCGACAGATGCGCCGCCAGGCGCCGAATCGTGACGTGTTCGAACAGATCGGCCATCGTCACCTTGTGCGGCAGCTCTTCGGCGTAACGGCCATGCAAACGCATCAGGCCGAGGCTGGTGGCGCCGGCCTCGAAGAAGGTCTGCTCCGGCTCGATGTCGCGGCCGATCACGGCCTGGAACAACTCGCTCAGTTGCCGTTCCAGTGCGGTCAATTGCACGACCGGCCGGGGCGTGCTGCGCCGTTCCAGCGCCTCGCCCAGAGCCGGCAAGGCCTTGCGGTCGATCTTGCCGCTGGGGGTGCGTGGCCAGACATCGATCCGCCGATATTCATCGATCCGCACATGGGCCGGCAGCAGCCGCGCGACCTGACGATCCAGCAGTTGCGAGGTCGCAGGCTCGCCTTCGAGTTGCAGCCACGCTGTCAGTCGCGGTGGCTCAGCCTGAACCGCCACCACCGCGCTGACCACCTCAGGCACCTGCATCAGCGCCGCCTCGATCTGCCCCAGTTCCAGACGATGACCGCTGAGTTTGATCTGCTGGTCGTCACGTCCCAGGAAATGCAGACAGCCTTGGGCATCGGCCCACGCCAGATCGCCGGTGCGGTAATACAAACAGCCGTCTGCCAGCTCGACAAACCGCGTAGCGTTCAGCGCAGGATCAGCCAGGTAGCAACGGGCAACCATCGGTCCGGCCACCAGCAGATAGCCGCGACTGCCGACCGGCACCGGGCGATCGTGCTCATCGACCAGCAGCAATCGGGCGTTGCCGACGGCATGGCCGATCGGCGCGCGCAACGGCCAGTCCCGCGCCACGGGCGGCAGGCGCAAGGCACTGACCACGTGGGTTTCGGTCGGGCCGTAGTGATTGAACAATGAAGCTTGCGGCATGCCGCCGAACCAGTTGCGCAACGCCTCGGTACAAAGCAGCTGTTCCCCGGCGGTGATCACTTCGCGCAATGCCGGCGGGTAGATTCCGCGAGCCACAGCGGTTTGCGCCAGATACTGCAACGCCACGTACGGCAGGAACAGGCGCTCGACCCGAACCTCGACCATATAGCCCAGCAACGCCTCGGCGTCCTGACGCCAGCGCGGTGTGATCAGGTGATAACAACCGCCGCCACACAGGGTGCTGAAAATCTCCTGAAACGACACATCAAACGACAGCATGGAGAATTGCAAGGTTACCGCTTTCGCCGGCAACTGCCCCTCGGTGCGCTGCCATTGCAGCAGATTGCACAGGGTGCGTTCCGACACTTGTACACCTTTCGGTGTGCCGGTCGAGCCAGAGGTGAACAGCGTGTACAGCGGCCGCTCACCAGCGTGGCGTGGACGCTCGAATGTCCCTGCATCGGCGCGCAGGTCAACCCGGTGCATGGCGAATCGCCCCGCGTTCAGCTCCTCCAGCGCCGCTTCGGTCGCATCGCTGAACAGCACACAATGCGGCTGCGCCTGTTCCAGCACCTGACGCTGGATCGCCACCGGATAAGCGGGATCCAGCGGCACAGCGGTCAGGTTGAGTTTGGCCAGCGCCAGCAAGGCGACGATATGTTCCACCGAGGCATCGAGGAACAGCACCACATGCAGCGGCGCGTTTGCGGCCGGCAACGGATGACGCGAGATCAGATTTGCCGCCAGAGCATTGGCCAGCGCATTCAGTTCGCTATAGGTGAGGCGCTGCTGGCCCTGAACCAGCGCCACCGCCTCAGGCGTGCAATGCACCTGATGCTCGAACCCGTCCGCCAATGTGTTGAACGGCAACGCGATCCGAGGGCCCTCGCTGGCCGGTGGCAGGCTGCGTCGATACGGCTCCAGCAAATCGTTGAGGTTCGCCGCCGGGGTTTCCAACAGCAGGTCAAGGCCTCGGCGAAACAGTGCGTTCACCGCCCGCATCTGTTCGCCATCGAAATAGCTGCACTGATATTCCCACCAGCACTCCAACTGCGAACCACTGCCCACCATCAGCAAGGTCAGCGGGCACTTGGCGTGCAAGAGTTCGTTGAATTCCAGCGTGGCGCGCAGGCTCGATTCCGCCAGTGCCGCGTAATCAGTGTTTTCCAGCACGAACATGAAATCGAACAGCAAGGGGCTCGACGACAGCCGCAGGTCTTCCACCAGATCCGCCAGTGCCACGTCCTGCAACGCCAGCACCTCGCGCACGGTGGCGGTCTGCTTGCGCATCTGCTCGCTCAGGGTCAATGCCTGTTCGACGGCGGTGGGGATCAGCACAGTGTTGGCAAACATACCGACCGTGTCTTCGAACTCCGCCAGCGGCCGGTTGGACACCGGGCTGGCGATCCGTGGCCGCTCGCATCCGGTCAGGGCGTACAGGCTCCAGGCGAAGACACTGAACAGCACTTCGAAACGGGTCAGTCGCTGTTGCGTGCAAAAGCGTTCGAGGGCGGCGCTGCGCAGGGTGCCCAAGGGTTCTCGGTGCAACCGGGCGTCCGGGCTGATTTCGCGCATTGGCATCAGTGCGGGCGACGGTTCTTCCTGGCGGCGGTGCAACTCGGCCAATGCCCGGCGCTGGTCGCGATAATGCGGATCGACGCTCCACTGGCGCTGCCACTGGCCAAACTCCAGCGTCGTCAATCGGCCCGCCGGTTGCGGGCTGTCGCGGCCTTGCAGGACATCGGTGTAAAGCTGATTCAGGTCGGCGAACAGCAGGTTCACCGACCAGCCATCGACGATGATGTGATGCAGGTTCAGCAACAGCCGGCAGCGGCCATCGGTGAACGGCAACAGCCAGGCCTGAAACAGGTTGGGGGTGGTCAGGTCGAACGGCGCGGCGAACACCAGCTCGGCGAAGGCCTGCCAGTTGTCCTCGGTGAAATGCTCGACCGCGAAGGTTCGACAGGTCGGCCCCTGTTCGGCGATTACCTGATCGAGTCCATCACCACCGGTTGCAAAAGCCGTGCGCAACCCCGGATGGCGTAGCACCAGACGCCCCACGGCCTCGGCCAGTGCCGCGACATCGACACCTGCCGCCAGATGCAGAATCAGCGGCACGCTGTAAGCGGTCGAGGTCGGCGAACGTTGCTGCAACAGCCACAGGCGGCGCTGTTCAGCGGTGGCCGGCAAGCGTTTTGCGCGACTGATCGGAGGCGCAGGTGGGTAGATCGACTCGCAGTTCGTTTCACCGGTCAGTTGCTCGGCCAACGACAAGAACGACTCGTTGAGCAACGTGTCGAGCGCGATCTCGCGCTGCCAGCGAACACGAATCGCCGAACGCAGGCGCATGGCCTTGAGCGAATCGCCGCCGCTTCCCAGCCAGTCATCCTGGGCACTGAGGGACGGTTGGCCGAGCAGCGAACGAGCCTGACCCAACAACCAGTCCAGCGCCGGCGAAGCGTTGTCGTTTTCCATCGTCGCCAAGACTGGATGCCACGGATTCAGCGGTTGGGCCAGCAAGCTGTCTCGATCGATCTTGCCATTGGCCGTCAGCGGCAGGCGCTCCAGCAGGAACAGTTGATGCGGGCGCATATACGGCGCCAGTTGCGCCCGCAGATGGGTTTCAAGTGCGTGATAGTCGAGGTTCCCGCGAGACACGATGAATGCCAGCAGTTGATGATCCTCCGCCGCCTGACGCCGGGTGCAGACGTACACCTGCGCCACGCCCGGATACTCCAGCATCCGTTGCTCCACCTCCCCCGGCTCGATCCGGAAACCACGGATCTTCACCTGCCGGTCGACCCGCCCCAGGTACTCGATCAAGCCTTCGGCGTTGCGCCGCACCAGATCACCGGTGCGGTAATGCACCGACGCGCCACCGTCGAAGTCGGGCAAGCGCACGAACTGCCGAGCAGTTTCTTCGCGCCGGTTGCGATAGCCACGGGCGACACCGCTGCCGCTCAAATACAGTTCGCCCACTTCTCCCGCCGGTACCGGCCGTTGCTGCTCGTCCAACACCTGCACGCCAGTGTCCGGCAGCGGTCGGCCAATGGGCACCGAGTCGCCGACAAAGTCGCGACTGATCGGCCAGCACAGGGCAAACGTGGTGCATTCGGTGGGCCCATAGACATTGAAGATCCGGCACCGGCTCTCTGGGTTGGCCCGGTACCACGCACGCACGGCTGCGGCGCTGATCTGCTCGCCGCCGATCAGCACCTGACGCACGCTGGAAAAGCACGACGGCCATTCGGCGATCAAGGTGTTGAACAGCGATACCGTCATGAACAGGTTGTCGACCTGGGTCCGCTCCAGCACCTCGGCCAGCCGACGCGCATCCAGCACGTCCTCGTCGGCGATCATCACGCAGCAGCCGCCGTTGAGCAGCGGCGCCCACAGCTCGAAACTGCACGCATCGAACGCCGGGTTGGACAGGCAGGCAAACCGGTCCGCCGGACGAATCTCGATATAACCATCGGTGTGCGCCAGACGCAGCAAGCCGCGCTCGCCGACCTCGACTGCTTTCGGCATGCCGGTGGTGCCCGAGGTGTAGAACAGGAACATCACCTCGGCACAATCTTCGGCCAGTGTTTGCGGCGGAGCATCCGGTTGATCGAGCAAGTCCTCGACACTGGTTTGCCACAATGAAGACGACCACAGCGGCTCTTCGCCCAAGGTAACAAGGCCGACACACGCCGCATCTGCCAACATCAATTCGCGGCGTTTACGCGGGCTGGCCCGATCCAGCGGCACCACCACTGCGCCGACTTTCAGCGCGCCAAGGATCGCCGCCAGCCATTGCCATGAACGCGGCATGCACAACGCCAGCGACTGGCCGGGCTTGATGCCACGCGCCAGCAACCCTCGGGCGATGCGCTCGCTGGCGCTGGCCAGTTCCGTGTAACTCAGGGTTACCGATCCGTCGATGACGGCCGCAGCCTTCGGATCACGCTGCACTTGCTCGGCAAAGCATGCGAGCAAAGTCAGGTCATTGGACGCACTCATCATTTCGCCTCCTGCGCGGTGAAGCGTTGCAGCTCTCGACGGATGATCTGCGAAACTCGATGGATTTCCGCGCTTTCGAGCATGTCCCAGTGCCCGCCACTGACCAGTTTCGCCAGATAGCCGCTACCCGCGCGTCGACGCCAGAATCCGCGCAGTTCATGCAACTGATGGCGGCTGAAGTCTTCCCGTGCCTGAATCAGCACAACACGCCCGGCTCGCGGCGCGCACTCATAAGCGGCCATGGCCAGTCGGTTGTGGTTGTAGATGTTGAAGTAGCGTTCGACCTGCTCGTCTTCAATGCCGGGGTACATGCCATTGAAGCGCACCAGTTTGTCGCGGAACTCGGCCATGTCCACGGTGCCGATCTGCTCGCGGAAACCCGGATCGTCGCTGCCCTGGGTGTCGAGCAGCACCACCGTCACCTGACGATGCCCCGCCGCCGTCAATCGCCGCGCCATTTCATAGGCCACCAGACCACCGAACGACAGCCCGGTGAGGATCAGCGGTTGCCGTGTCAGCGGTTCGATCTGGCGCAAGTAGGCTTCGGCCATTGCTTCGACCGTTGGCTCGGTGCTTTCCCCCGGATTCAGCCCCGGCGATTGCACCCCGTAGACGCCGGCTTCATCCGGCAACACCTTGGCCAGCGACAGGTAACAGAACGCCGTGCCGCCCGCCGGGTGGATGCACACCACGTTGCTGTACCCCTCACCTCGACGGAACTCGATCAGATTGCCCTGCGCAACCGCAGGGTTGGCCCCGACCCGCAGCCAGCCGCCCAGCGCCTCGATGGTCGGGTAGCTGAGCACCACGCGCACCGGCATTTCAACCGCGAACACCTGGCTGATTTCATGGGCCATCTTGATCGCGGCGATGGAGGTACCGCCAACATTGAAGAAGTTGTCGCGGATGCCGATCTGCGGCACCAGCAGCAGGCGTTTCCAGATCTGGTACAGCGTCAGTTCGATGTGATCGCGCGGGCTGCTCAGATTGACCTGACGATTGACCATTTCCTCGTCCGCCAGCGCTGTCAGCGCGGCACGGTCGACCTTGCCATTGGCGGTCAGCGGCAAGGCGTCGAGCCACAGATAACTGCCGGGAACGACCGCACGGGGCAGCGTCGTCGCCAGATGGGCTTGCACCGCCGCCTGGTCCATCGATTCGGCGACCACACAACAGGCCACCAGTCGCTGATCCTGCGCCGCTTCGCCGACCATCAACACCACGGCGCTGCGGATACCGGGAAACGCTTCGAGCCGGGCTTCGATCTCGCCCAGCTCCAGGCGCACACCGCGCAACTTGACCTGAAAGTCGTTGCGACCCAGAAATTCCAGTTGACCGTCCGGGCGATAACGCGCCAGATCGCCGCTGCGATAGAGCCGGTCTCCCGCGACAAACGGGTTGTCGATAAAGCGCTCGGCGCTGAGCTGCGCCAGCCCCAGATACCCCCGGGCCACGCCCACGCCGCCAATGTGCAGATGCCCGGTCACGCCCACCGGCACCGGCTCATCGCGGTCATCGAGCACGTAAAAACGGTTGTTGGAAATCGGCCGACCGATCGGCAGTTGCCGGGCCGGTACCTCGGCGCCGGGCTCCAGGGTCCAGATGCTGTTGATCACCGTGGTTTCGGTCGGGCCGTAGACGTTGTGCAGCCGCGCATGGGGCAGGCGCTCCTGAAAGCGCCGGGCCAGGGCCGGCGGCAGTTCACCGCCGCCGCTGAACACATCGGTCAGCGAAGCGCACTGACTGACCTCCTCGACCTCCAGAAACAGCTGCAACATCGCCGGCACGAACACCAGCGCCGTGACCTTCTGCGCGCGCACCTCGCGGGCCAGATACGCCGGCTCGTAATGCCCACCGGGCTTCGCAATCACCAGCCTTCCGCCGGTTGCCAGCGGCCAGAATGTTTCCCAGACCGAGGCATCGAAACCGAACGGGATCTTGTGCAGCATCGCTCCCGCTTCACCGCAGACCTGCAAGCACCACAACAGCAGGTTACTCAGCCCACGGTGGGCCACCATCGCACCCTTGGGCAAACCGGTGGTGCCCGAGGTGTAGATCACGTAAGCGAGATGGTCAGGGGTGACGCCGACACTGCGTGGATCGAGGTTGTCCGCCGGCAACGACGCCCAGCTCGCGGCATCTTTTTCGAGGTCGAGAATCGGCGCTTCCCAGGTCGAGCCTTGCACAGCCTGGCGCAAAATCCCGTGCGCCGAACCGAGGGTCAGCAGCACCGCCGGTGTGCTGTCGCCGAGCATATGGCTCAGGCGTCCCAGCGGGTAATCCGGATCCAGCGGCACGTAGGCGCCGCCGGCCTTGAGCACCGCCAGCAGCGCCACCGGCAACTCCAGCGAACGCTCGATGCACACCGCCACGCGTACGTCCGGGCCGACGCCCAAGGTGCGCAAATGCCGCGCCAGTCGGTTGGCCCGGGCATTGAGTTCGGCGTAGCTCAGGGATTCACCCTCGAACACCACCGCGCAGGCCTGAGGATTGCTCGCGGCCTGCGCTTCGACCAGTTGATGCACACAGGGCGCCGCTTGCGTCAGCGGCGCGGCGCGGTTGAAGTCCACAAGCACTTGCTGACGCTCGGCCTCATTCATCAACGGCAAGGCATTGATCGGTTGCTTGGCATCAGCGGCGATCTGCTCAAGCAGATGGCGGTAGTGCCCGCTCACGCGTTCGATGGTCTCGACGTCATAGAGGTCGGTGTTGTATTCCACCAACAGGTCCAGCCGCCCTTCCCGCTCGACCCACTCGAACGCCAGATCGAACTTGGCCGTGGCATTGCTGGTGCCATACGGCGCCAGTTCCAGACCGGGCATCTGCACCGCGTTGCCCGGCGTGTTCTGCAACACCAGCATCACCTGGAACAACGGCGAATGGCCGGGATCACGTTGCGGGTTGACGGCTTCGACCACGCGGTCGAACGGCACGTCCTGATGGGCGTGGACGTCGAGCATCTGCCCGCGTACTTCGCGCAGCAATTCGGCGAAGGTCTGTTGTGGATTCAGGCGCTGGCGCAGCACCAGCGTGTTGACGAAATGGCCGATCAGCGGCTCGACTTCCGGGCGATTGCGGTTGGCGAACGGCGTGCCAATGCACAAGTCCTGCTGGCCGCTGTGGCGCCACAGCAGCACCGCCAAAGCGCCCAGCAACACGTTGAACAGCGTGCCCTGAGTCTGCCGGGCCAGCGCCGTGAGTTCACGCAAGGTGCCGCCATCGACGGAGGAACTGAACGTGGCGCCGACATAACGCTGCACCAGCGGCCGCGGCCGGTCGGCGGGCAAGGTCGACAACAGCGGCGCGTCTTCCAGGGTCAGACGCCAGTAATCGAGCTGAGCGTCCAGCACCGCACCGCCCATTCGCTGTTGCTGCCAGCAGGCGTAGTCGGCGTATTGCACCGGCAACGGCGCCAGGGTCGGCGTTTCGCCACGCAGATAATCGCCATACAGCGTCGCGACTTCATGCAGGATCACGCCCATCGACCAGCCATCGGCGATGATGTGGTGCACGCTGTACAGCCACAGGTATTCGTCGTCGGCCAGGCGCAGTAACGACGCGCGAAGCAACGGCCCGGTGGCCAGGTCGAACGGTGCCCGGGCGTCCTGTTCGACGGCGAATCGCACTTGTTGCCCACGCTCATCGACTGACAACTGGCGCAGATCCGTTACCGTCAACGACAGCGGCATCGACGGGTGCACCACCTGACGTGGTTCTCCGTCCACGCTGCAAAACGTCGTGCGCAGGACTTCATGGCGGGCAACCAATTCGTTGAGCGCCCGCTCCAGCAGCGCCACGTCCAGCCGTCCCTTGAGCATCACCGCCGTGGGCACGTTGTAGAACGGGTTGCCGGGTTCCAGTTGATCGAGAAACCACAATTGCCGCTGCGAGAATGACAACGGCCAGGATGCGTGCTCGCCGGCACGACGGGGAATCACCGCGTCATCGTGCCTGCCGAGCAAGGCAATCAGTTCCTGTTTGTGACGCTTGAGCGCCTGGGTCAGTTCTTCGGTGAGAAACCCGCGCGGCGCCTTGCAGCGCAGCCTGTCACCGTCCACTTCGAGCATCACGCCATGGCGAGCGAACAACGCCAGCAATTGATCGGCATTCATACTTCGAACTCCTCCATGTCTTCGTCGTCCAGGCTGGCGGACACAGGCTCGATGGCAAACGCCTCGACCGGCGCGCGGTGTTGTTCATCGGCCGTGCGCAGCCCGCCGATCATCGAGTAGATCAATTCATGGTTCGGCCCGAGGTCGAACAGCGTCGTCAGTTGCTGTTCCTCGACCGAGCCGATGCCGCACAGACCCAGGCCGTGCTCGACGGCGGTCATGCTCAGCAACTGCGCCATGGCCCCGCTTTCGATGTGGCAGAAGTCGCGGCTGCGCTCGCCATACAGCGGGCGGATCGCGGCCATGTCGGCGATAAAGAACAGCGAGAACGCCGCGTTCTCGTACACCGGACGGTTGACGAAATAGTCGTAAGTGTCCGGGTCGAGCGCTCCGCTCTGGAGCGCCAGCAAACGGTGCTGACGGGGATCGTAGTAATACGCGCCACCGGGCACGCCGAGCACGCGATCTGGCTTGACGTAAAGGTAGGCCTGAATCGGGTACAGCCCGCCCGCCGACGGGAACTGGTACTTCACCTCTCCGTCGAGTTGCCCCTGGGCCAGCGCCGCCAGTACGTGCGCAAAGGCCTGGGTGGCGATCGGCTGCAGAGCGTATTGGCGCACCGAACGGTAATCGCTCAGACGCCGGGCAAAGGCCGGATCTTGCGGCAGGTCCAGCGCCAGCGCCGGCAGGGTTTCCGCGAACGCGCGGCGACCGCGTTGCTCAGCCTTGAACTGCGCCCGTTGCTGTGGATCTTCGATGATGTCCTGCACGGGCTCCGGGGCCTGCTGAACATTGCCGAGCAGATCCTGCCGCGCCCGGTTCTGGCGATACATGCCAAGCAGATGCAGCAACGTCGGCTGGGCCAGCAGTTGCGCCACGTGCGGACGGAACTGCAAGGCGCCGGACAATGCATTGCTGATCCGGACGATATCGATAGATGTTGCGCCAAGGTTCAGCAGGTTGGCGTTGGCGGCGATGGATTCGCGCTTGAGCACGCCCTGCACGATCTCCACCAGCCGCTGTTCCTGCGGGCCCTCGACTTCCAGCGCCGGTCCTTGCTCCTCGATTTGCTCCGGTTCCGGCAGGCGCTTCTTGTCGACCTTGCCGTTGGACGACAACGGCCACGCCTCGACGAACGTGAACGACGCCGGAATCATGTAGGCCGGTAGCTTGTCGCTCAGATACGCGTTGAAATCACTGGCCTGCAACGCCGGGTCGGCCTTGAGCACGTAGCCCGCCAGACGCTTTTCGCCCAGCGTGCTGCCCAAAATCCGCACCACCGCGCTCTGCACCCCGGGGTGGCGATTGAGCGCGGCTTCGATTTCGCCCAGCTCGATGCGATAACCCTGAACCTTGACCTGATTGTCTTCGCGGCCGAGGAATTCGATATTGCCGTCCGGCAGCAAACGCCCCAGGTCACCGGTGCGATACAGCCGTTCGCCGGTCAGTGGATGGTCAAAAAAGCTGCCCGCGCTGAGTGTTTCATCGCGCCAGTAACCTTTCGCCAGACCGATGCCGCCGATGTACAACTGCCCCGCGACCCAGGCTGGTCGCACTTGCAGTGCTTCGTCCAGCACGTAGAAGCGCTGATGATCGAGAGCCTTGCCGTAGGGAATGCTGCGCCACGCCGGGTCGACGTGCTGCACCGGATAGCAGATCGACCAGATCGACGCTTCGGTGGCGCCGCCCAGGCTGATCAACTGCAAGTCGGGCTGCAAGGCCCAGGCCCGCTCGGGCAAGGTCAATGGAATCCAGTCGCCGGACAACATCGCTACCCGCAGGCTGACAGGCAACGCACCGCCCTCGCCCTCCACGTATTCGACCAGCATGCCGAGCAGCGCCGGCACCGAGTTCCACAGGCTGACCCGATGACGTTCGATCAACGCCAGCCAGTGCGCCGGATCGAGTGACAGTTGCGGCTCGAGGAGCACCACCGCAGCGCCCACCGCCAACGTGCCGAAGAAGTCGTAGACCGACAGGTCGAAACTCAGCGACGAGATCGCCAATACGCGGTCGTTCGGGCCGACGGCAAAGCGCCGGTTGATGTCGAGCAGCGTGTTGACCGCACCGCGATGGTCGATCACCACGCCTTTCGGCTGGCCGGTGGAGCCGGAGGTGTAGATCACGTAAGCGAGGTCGCTTTCGTTCACCTGCACCGGTTGCAGTGGCAGTCCATCGTTTGAGATTTCATCGGTCACCGCGATGGCCGTGACCTGTGCCGGCCATTCGATCTTGTCGAGCAGCACCGGTTGGGTCAGGGCCAGACTCGCCTCCGCCCGTTCCAGAATATGCCGCAGCCGCTCCGCCGGCTGGGTCGGCTCGATGGGCAGATAAGCGCCGCCGGCATACAGAATCGCCAGAGTCGCGACCACTTGTTCCCAACCGCGCTCCATCACCACCGCGACCAACCGGTTCGGCAGTACGCCCTGCGCTTGCAGTCGGGCGCCGAGTTGCCGGGCCTCTTTGCACAACTGGGCGTACGTCAGCTGTCGCGTGCCGATCACCGCCAGTGCATCCGGCGTGGCGAGGGCCTGACGTTCGAACAGCTCGTGCATCAACGGCAGCGTTTGCTGATGGTCGACCGGCGCCGGCAACCGCGCCTGCGGCAGCAGTTGTGGGGTGTTCGCGCCCCAGGCTGTCGGCTCGCAGAGACTGTCGAGCAGCGTGTTATAGGCGACGAACATTTGCTCGATCATGCCTTGCGGGAACAGCTCGTCGATGCTGTCCCAGTTGAACAACAGGCGCCCTTCCAGCTCCAGCAACGTGTGGTCGAGCCACACCTGCGGGGTCTGGGTGATGCTGTGCATGTGCCGGGCGTTCAACGCGTCGGCCAGGTTGAATTCAGCCAGTTCCGGCGCCGCTTCCGACAGCGTGCTGTTGAACACGATCGGCATCGCCGTCTGCTGCACGCCCCGGGCCTGGGACAATTCGCGCAGTACCCGCACCCCGCTGACCACCGAATGGTCGATGTCACGCCACAGTTGCGCCTGCACCGCTCGGGCCTTGTCGGTGAAGCTCTGTGAACCGTCGATGCCGACTTCCAGCAGTACCAGCGAGGTGAAGTCGCCGATGATTTCGTCGACATCCGGGTGCAACGGCATGCGGTTGAACAGCGGCAGGCTCAGGGTGAAACGCGGGGTGCGGCTCCACAGCGCCAGCACTTCGCTGAACGCGGTCAGCAGCATCACCGACGGCGTCACCGCAAACTGTTTGGCCACGGCTTTGAGCTGCGCCCACTGCGCCGCCGACATGTCGCGGTCACGGCGGGTGAAGTGCGGGTTGGCGATGCTTTCGGGTTGGCGCACCAACGGAAGATCCGGCGCCGGGGCCAGAGTAGTCACTCGTTCGCGCCAGTAACCCAGCGCCTGCTCGTAGCGGCGGCCGTTGCGCAGTTGCTGTTCGGCCAGCACGTAGTCGCGGAAAGTCAGGCCCGGTTCCGCCAACTCCAGGGTCGGATCGGCGTAGAACGCCATCAGTTCGCGGGCGAGAATCTGCGTGCTCGCAGCGTCGACAATCAGCGCATCGAGACTGATGTGCAAATGAGTGATGCCGTCATCAAGCAACGACAGGCTGAACTCGAACAGCGGCCAGCGACTGGCGTCCAGCACCTGATGGGACTGGCGTTCGCGGGTTGCCTCAAGGGTGCGTTGCGCCTCTTTGGCGGGCAACCCGCGCAGGTCGCTGCGGGGCATGCGATAGGTCGGCACCTGCGCCAACACCTGTTGGGTGCCGTCGCTGAGGAACACCACGCGCAGCATGTCGTGGCGCTGGATCATGCGATTCAAGGCTTGTTCGAAACGTTCGGCGTCGAACTCGGGAATGCGCAGTTCTTCGTAGCCGTGGGCGCTGACACCACCGAGGCTGACCGTGGCCTCGCGACCGAACCAGTAGGCTTGCTGGATATCGGTCAGAGGGAATGGTTCATGCCGATTGCCGCGATCCGGCTCGATCTGAATAAATGCCGGTTCAACGCTCTGCTCTTCACGCGACACCTGCGCCGCCAGATCCAGCAACACCGGCGTCTGGAACAGGCTGCTCAGGGACAGTTGCGCGCCCATGCGCTGGTTGATCGCGTAGATCATCCGTGTAGCCAGCAGCGAGTGGCCGCCGAGGTCGAAGAAGTTGTCGTGAATGCCGACCCGCTCGCACTTGAGCACTTCGGCCCAGATCTCGGCCATTTGCCGTTCGGTGTCGTTGCGCGGCGCCTCGTAAGTCGCCCCGGCGCTGCGTTCCGGTGCCGGCAGCGCCTGGCGGTCGAGCTTGCCGTTGCGGGTCAGCGGTAATTGCGAGAGCCGGACCCAGGCGCTCGGGATCATGTGTTCGGGTAACTGGCGTTGCAGTTCGGCACGCAGGGATTCGCTGGTCGCGGAGCCGACCACATAGGCCACCAGGCGCTTGTCCCCGACCACGTCTTCACGCAGCAGCACCGCGGCTTCCTGCACGCCGGGTTGTTGATGCAACAGGCTGTCGATCTCGCCGAGTTCGATGCGGAAACCGCGCAGTTTGACCTGTTGGTCGATGCGTCCCAGGTACTGCACGTTGCCGTCGGCCTGGAATTTCGCGAGGTCGCCGCTGCGGTACATCCGCGCGCCCGGCTCGGCACTGAACGGGTCCGGCAGGAAGCGTTCGGCGGTCAGGTCCGGGCGGTTCAGGTACCCCCGGGCCAGACAGGCGCCGGCGATGTACAACTCGCCCGCCACGCCGACCGGCACCGGATTCAGATGCTCGTCCAGCACGTAGAGCCGCGCGTTGGCGATGGGACGGCCAATGGGCGGCGCGTCCGGCCAGGATTCGGCCTCGTTGCAGTCAAGGCTGAACTGGCTGACCACATGGGTTTCGGTCGGACCGTATTGGTTATGCAACCGCGCACCGCCGAGCCCGCGGACAAACCCGCGCAGCTCGTCATTGATCTGCAGGGCTTCACCGGCGGTGATGATCTCGCAACCACCGGCCGGCATCGGCGCATCGGCCGCGGTCAGGCCGGCGAGTTGCTGCAACACCGCAAACGGCAGGAATGCCCGCTGCACGCCTTCGGCCACCAGGGTCGGGCGCAGCGCGGCGAGGTCCTTACGGCTGTCTTCGGTCATCAGCAACAGGCTGCCGCCCTGGCAGAGGGTGCTGCAGATTTCCTGGAACGAGACGTCGAAGTTCAGCGAGGCGAATTGCAGCACGCGCTGTGGTGTCGTCGATTGATCGAGTTGCCAGGCAATCAGGTTATCCAGCGCACGACGGTTGTGGGCGACGCCTTTGGGTCGTCCGGTGGAGCCGGAGGTGTAGAGCACGTAGCCGAGGTTTTCCGGGCTCACCGTGACCTGCGGATCATCCGTTGGGTGTTGCGCCCATTGCGCTGCGTCAGTGTCCAGGCAGCAGATTTTCGCCTCGTTGGCCGGCAGCCCGGCCAACAGGCTCGACTGGGTCAGCAGCATGGTCGGCGCGGCATCGCTGAACATGAACGCCAGGCGTTCACTCGGGTAAGCCGGGTCGAACGGCACGTACGCCGCGCCGGCCTTGAGAATCGCCAACAGGCCGATGACCATTTGCGGCGAACGCTCCAGGCACAAACCGACGCGATGCTCGGGGCCGACGCCTTGCTCGATCAGGTAATGCGCGAGGCGGTTGGCCGCGCGATTCAGTTCGCGGTAGCTCAGTTGCTCACGGTCCGCGAGCAGCGCCACGGCGTCTGGATTTTGCCAGGCGAGGGTTTCAAAGCGCGCCACGCAACCGGGCAGTGACGCGGTATCCCGCGCGGTACGGTTCCAGTCATGAACGATCTGTTGGTGTTGCTCGGCACTCAGCAGCTTGATCCCGGCCAGCGACTGCTCGCTGTCCTCGACCATCTGCGTCAGCACCCGGCGCAGGTACTCGCCGAACTGCTCGACGGTACCGCGTTCGAACAGGCCCGAGGCGTATTCCAGACCACCGACGATCTGCCCGTCGCGCTCATGGAGCGCCAGTTGCAGATCGAACTTGGCCACGTGATGGCTGCTCTCGACCGGCGTAACGTCGAGCCCGCTCAGCAGCAGGTCGGAATCCTGATCCTGCTCCCAGGCAAACAACACTTGAAACAGCGGACTGTGGGACAGACTGCGCGGCGGATTGAGCAATTCCACCACTTGCTCGAACGGCAGGTCCTGATGCTCCTGAGCCTCCAGCGCCACCCGCCGCGTTTGTTGCAGCCATTGCGCCACCGATGGCGTGCCGGAGCGGTTCATGCGCAGCGCGAGGGTGTTGACGAAGAAACCGATCAGCCCTTCCAGTTCCTGCTGCGGACGGTTAGCCGATGGCACGCCGATCACCACGTCACTTTGCCCCGACAGGCGCGACAGCAGCAGCGAAAAACCGGCCAGCAGATTCATGAACAGCGTGGTGCCTTGCTGCATGCCCAAGGCTTTCAGGCGTGCGGTCAGGACGGCGTCGAAGACCAGCGGGACAAAACCGCCGAGGTAATCCTGCACGGGTGGACGCTTGTGATCGGTCGGCAGTTCCAGCAGCACCGGCGCGCCCATCAGGGTTTCGCGCCAGTAACGGCTTTGCTGCTCCAGCACGTCGCCGGACAGCCATTGTTTCTGCCACACGGCGTAATCCACGTACTGCACGGGCAATGGCGGTAGCGGATCGTCGCGATCCAGCAACGCCGCTTCGTACAGCTGCCCCAGTTCCCGGGTCAGCACGCCCATCGACCAGCCATCGGAGATGATGTGATGCTGGGTCAGCAGCAACACATGGTCATCCGCCGCCAGCCGCAGCAGACTGACGCGCATCAGCGGGCCCCGGCTCAGGTCGAAGGGTCTGGCGCCTTCCTCGTCGATCAAGCGGCTCAGACGTTCTTGCGCATCGTGCCCCTGCACGTCAGTCACCGTCAGCCGGACACTGTGCGCAGGCGGCGCAACCAATTGCCGCCCTTCCCCTTCAACTGCGATGAACGTGGTGCGCAGCGCTGCATGGCGTGCCACCAGTTGATTGAAGCTGCGTTCTAGCGCCGCCACGTCCAGCGAACCGCGCAAACGCAGGTTCAACGGCATGTGATACGCCGCGTTGCCACCCTCCATTTGCGCCAGAAACCACAGGCGCTGCTGAGCAGACGACAACGTTTGCGCGCCCGAGCGTTCAAGGGTTGTGATGGCTGGACGAGCCGCCGCCTGACTGGCTTGCAGCCGTTCGGCGAACGCTGCCAGCACCGGCGCGGCGAACAGCGTCGAAGGCGCGACTTCAAGCTTCAGCGTATGGCGAACCTGCGCCAGCACGCGCATCACCAGCAGCGAGTGACCGCCGAGGGCGAAGAACTGATCCTGTCGCCCGACCCGCTCGACGCCGAGCACGTCGGCCCAGATCGCGGCGAGCGCGGTTTCCAGCGGGCCCTGTGGCGCCTGGTATTGCTGCTGATCGAATGCCTCGACATTCGGAGCAGGCAGATTCGGGCGATCGACCTTGCCGTTGGGGGTCAGCGGCAGCGCATCCAGACGCACAAATGCCGTCGGCACCATGTAATCCGGCAGGCTGGTTTGCAGCTGTTCTCGCAGTGTGCGCGGGCTCAAAGTCGCGCCTGGTTTTTCGCAGTAATACGCGACCAGTCGAGGTTCACCGAGGCCGTCCTGACGCAGCAGCACCGCGCTTTCGCGCACGCCGGCAATGTCCGCCAGCCGGGTTTCGATTTCCCCCAGTTCCAGACGCAGCCCGCGCAACTTGGCCTGGGAGTCGTTGCGGCCGAGGAATTCCAGTTGGCCGTCGGCCCGATGACGCGCCAGATCTCCGGTGCGGTAAAGGCGTTCACCCGCCACGAACGGGTTGTCGATAAAACGCTCGGCAGTGAGTTGCGGAAGGTTCAGATAACCCCGCGCCACGCCGACGCCACCGATGTACAACTCGCCCGCGACACCCTCGGCAACGGGCTCGCCTTGCTCGTCGAGCAGGTAAATCCGGGTGTTGGGCAATGCCCGACCAATGGGCAACACCGCATCGATCCGGTTGCTTTCGGTGAGTTCAAAACAGGTGCTGTCGATGCTCGCTTCGGTCACACCATAGGCCTGGACGATCTGCACCCGCTCACCACAGAGCCTGCGCAATTGCCGTGCGCTGTGGGCGGTCCAGATGTCCGAGCCGCAGACCACGGTGCGCAGGAACGACAAGTCATGGCCGGTCTCTTCGACCCAGGCCAGCAAGGGATTGAGCAACGCCGGGACGAAGTCGGCAAAGCCTATCTGAGCTTCCCGCATCAGGCGATACAGGGCCGGTGGGTCCATCAAAGTGTCCCGGGGGCACAGCACCAGCGTGCCGCCAAACCCCAGCGCACGAATCAGGTCGGCGCTGAACACGTCGAAGGAAAAACCGGCCATTTGCAGGTGGTTGATCGGCTCGCCCAAAGCATAAAGTTGTGCCCAGGCAGCGCTCACCGCGATCAGCCCGCGATGCTCGACCATCACGCCTTTCGGGGTGCCGGTCGAACCCGAGGTGTAGATCACGTAGGCCAGGTGACGGGGTGTCAGGCCGATCGCCTGAGGGGCGGGGTTGTCTGCCGAGCACGAAGCCCAGTCATGGGCCTCGGCCAGATCCAGCACCGTCGGTACGGTCGCCGACTGTTCGAGCGCCGCCCGCAACACATCGCGCGCCAGACCATGGCTCAGCACCACCGGCGGCGCGCTGTCGGACAGCATGTGCGCCAGCCGCGCCTGCGGATACGCCGGGTCCAGCGGCACATAGGCGCCACCGGCCTTGAGCACCGCGAGCACACCGACCAGCATCTCCAGCGAACGCTCCAGACACAGCCCGACCCGCACGTCCGGCCCAACGCCGAGGCTGCGCAGGTGATGGGCCAAGCGGTTGGCGCGGGTGTTGAGATCGCGGTAATTGAGCGCCTCTTCCTGCCAACGCACGGCAATGGCCTCGGGGTTGCGCAGCACCTGCGCTTCAAACAGACCGTGCACACACAGATCGGTGTCGAACGGAATCGAGGATGAAACGTCGGGCTGCGCGGGATTCGTCCCACGCAAGGAAGTGTTGTCGAGCATCGGAGGCTACCGTCCATGACTACATTGTTTTTGTGATCAGGCAGGGACAGCACGCACCCTGCCAGTCAGGCCCCGGTATCAGGTACCGGTTCGGTCATTCGAATTCAGGAAGATGGCGCGGCACGCGCGTGCAGACTTGCGTCGCACACCGGCACACACAGGAAACCGGGGGGAGAAAGGCTGGCGAAGAACACCGCGGCGCGGTCCGCGCAGGCAGCTGGGGAGATGACAGAATCGTTGACGACATCCGTCGCCCTGTCCATTGCATCGTCGATTGCAAACCGCGTGATCAATTGAAACCTCGACTTCCATTTGAGGGTCAACGACGAGGAACAACCTGCGCGGTGGATGACAGCGCCAGGGTGGTCCCGATCGGCTGCGACTGCCGGGCCTGTGGGCACACGGCAATCTTCTGGCGCCGGGTTTGTGACCCGAAGCGCCGGCGGATAATAACCACGTTTTTTGTTAGGGAGGCAAACAAAATGTAGGAATTTTGCGAAATAAATATCGGACGTTTCCTACATGGTTGTGACGATGGCAAAGGGACAGAGGTGTCATAAATGCCGGGAATCCAGCCGCCGCTCCTGGCAAGCGCCGATTGTTGAAAACCCGCGCAGAATCAAGACTCGGCAAAGCAAAAGTCAGCGTGCGAAACGCGGCAGGCTTCAAGCGCTAACAAGCGCTAACAACGCATAACTGGCAGTCAATCGGGTGTGAAGGCAGGCTTGAATCTCACCGCTGAACGCCGGGCCACCTGCAAATCTTTTCGGCAGCCGCGCTCAGTCGAACGATGGTTTTGCGAGGGATCCGATCATGGCTGAAGGTTATCGCCACAATTGCCTGTGCGAGGCTGACCGGCTCGGCAACGACGAACTGTATGCCTTGGTCGCGGGGGCCGTCAGGCATGGCCGGGGTGAGGCGCAACAGCTGTTCGCGACGGTGACACCGTTACTCGTCGCCTTCTACGAAGGTCAGGTGCAGGCCGGGCGGATCCGTCGCGAAGACACCGGCAGCCTCGTTCAGCAAGCCTTCAGGGCGCTCTATCAGGAACAGGCCACCCATGACCCGAGCTTTCCGTTTCGCGCCTGGCTGATCGAGATCGCCCGCTCGACCCTGCTCGACAACCTGGGCCATCGCGATGCTGACGCCATGGCCACGGCCGACGCGCTGGCGGGTGCGCCTGCACGCGAATGTCATGAACCCACACGGGCCACATGAACCGCCCTCCACGCTGTGAAATGCTCTTCAGGGAATGCCCATGATCGATATCGAAAAAACCCTCTACTCCGCGCACACCTGCACCACGGGAGGTCGCGAGGGCACAGGACGCAGTGACGATGGCCGACTGGATCTCAAGCTTTCTCCACCGGGTGCGCCCGGCATCGGAACCAACCCCGAGCAATTGTTTGCCGTGTGCTGGTCAGCCTGTTTCCTCGGCTCACTGCGCCACGCCTGCAATGCGCGCAAGATCGTCTTTCCGGCCATGGCCGGGGTCGATGCTCAAATCGACCTGGTCCACGGCGAGCAAGGGTTCTTCTTGCAAGCGAAACTGGCGGTGTCACTGCCGCAGATCGAACCGCAAGTGGCGCAACAACTGATCGACGCGGCGCACCAGAACTGCCCCTACTCCAAGGCCACGCGCAACAACATCAAGGTCAGCATCACCCTCGCCTGATCTGTCCCCCGCCGACACCAAAACGCACCGTCTTCCAACCACACCTTCGTACTATCCGGCGACACCATGGTGCAATAGATCGCGCCCGGGGCTTTTGATGTGATGGCGGGAAACCGACAAAAGCCAGGAGTTGCGCATGAACAAGCTGACGACTGCCGCGGGCGCGCCCGTGGTTGATAACAACAACGTACAGACCGCCGGCCCAAGAGGCCCGATGCTGTTGCAGGACGTATGGTTGCTGGAAAAACTGGCGCACTTCGATCGGGAGGTCATCCCCGAGCGGCGGATGCACGCCAAGGGTTCGGGTGCGTTCGGCACCTTCACCGTGACCCACGACATCACCCGTTTCACCAAAGCCAGACTGTTTTCCAGCGTGGGCAAGACCACCGAAGTGTTCGTCCGCTTCTCGACCGTGGCCGGTGAGCGTGGCGCGGCGGATGCCGAGCGTGACATCCGTGGATTCGCCATCAAGTTCTATACCGAGCAAGGCAACTGGGACCTGGTGGGCAACAACACGCCAGTGTTCTTTCTGCGCGATCCTTTGAAATTTCCCGACCTCAACCATGCGGTCAAACGCGACCCGCGCACCAACATGCGCAGCGCCCGCAACAACTGGGATTTCTGGACGCTGCTGCCCGAGGCGCTGCACCAGGTCACGATCGTCATGAGCGACCGCGGCCTGCCGCGCACCTATCGCCACATGCACGGCTTCGGCAGCCACACCTTCAGCTTCATCAGCCCGGCGAACGAGCGTTTTTGGGTGAAGTTCACCTGGAAAACTCAACAAGGCATCGAGAACCTGACCGACCAACAGGCCGCGACCCTGATCGGCGATGACCGCGAAAGCGCCCAGCGCGATCTGTACAACGCCATCGAGGAAGGCCACTTCCCGCAATGGAAGCTTTACGTGCAGGTCATGCCGGAACTGGATGCCGAAACCTACTCGATCAACCCGTTCGACCTGACCAAAGTCTGGCCCCACGCGGATTTCCCGCTGATCGAAGTCGGCGTGCTTGAGCTCAACCGCAACCCCGACAACTACTTCGCCGACGTCGAACAGGCGGCCTTCAACCCGGCCAACGTGGTGCCCGGCATCAGCTTCTCACCGGACAAAATGCTTCAGGCTCGCCTGTTCTCCTACGGCGATGCCCAGCGTTATCGCGTCGGCGTCAATCACCATCAGATTCCGGTGAATGCGCCGCGCTGCCCGGTCAACAGCTATCACCGGGACGGCCAGATGCGCACCGATGCCAACGCGGGCAGCACCCTCGGCTACGAGCCCAACAGCTATGGCGAGTGGGCCGAGCAACCGGATTTCAGCGAACCACCGCTGGCCCTCAAAGGCAGCGCCGGGCACTGGAATCACCGCGAGGACGACGACTATTTCTCGCAACCGGGCGCGCTGTTTCGGGCCATGTCCCCCGCCCAGCAACAGGTCTTGTTCGAGAACACGGCGCGCTCGATTCATGGCGCCAGTGCCCAGACCCGGCAACGCCACATCGATAACTGCACCCGGGCCGATCCGGCGTACGGTGCAGGCGTTGCGCAGGCCATCGAAGCGCTGGGCTGATCCGCAATGACGTAAGCAGGGCAAGCAGGAATGATCCTGTTTGCCCTGCTGCCGAGGTCAGTCCTCTACGATGCTTTTCGCTTCAAGAAACGCTTCCAGTCCTGACAGCCCGAATTCCCTGCCGATCCCCGACTGCTTGACACCGCCAAACGGTGCCAGCAGCTCCGGGGCGATCCGGTTGATCAACACCGAACCGGCCTCCAGGCACGCCGCCATGCGTCGGCCACGTTCGACCTCGCGGGTGAACACATAGGCCTGCAAACCGTAGACGCTGGCATTGGCCAGGCGGATGGCGTCTTCTTCATCGTCATAAGCGATGATCGACAGCACCGGGCCGAAAATCTCTTCCCGGGCGATGTCCATGTCATTGCTGACGTCGGCAAACACCGTAGGTTTCACAAAATAGCCTTGGCTCAGGCCGGCAGGCCGACCCTCCCCGCCGACAATCAATCGCGCGCCCTGCTCCAGCCCGCGCCGGATAAAGCCCTGCACGCGATCAAACTGCGCCTGGTTGACCAACGGGCCGATGGCGGTCGCCGGGTCCCGGGGGTTGCCGACCACGGTCGCGTCGACCAGGTTTTTCACCTGCTCGACCACCTGCGGCAAGCATCCGCGCGGTACCAGCAGCCGCGTGCCGGCAACGCAGGCCTGACCGTTGTTCATGAAGGCGGCATTCAGTGCCATGGGGATGGCCGCTTCGAGATCCGCGTCGTCGAGCACGATGGACGCCGACTTGCCGGTGAGCGACAGGCTCACCCGTTTCATCGTCTCGATGCCGGCACGGGCGATGAGTTTTCCGGTGGCGGTGGAGCCGGTAAACGAGACCTTCGCGACGTGCGGGCTGGTGCTGATCTCGTCGCCCACATCACTCCCACGGCCCAGGACAATATTGATCACCCCCTTGGGCAGATCCGCACGGTGCAAGGCGAGCGCGAGGACCTGGGTCTGCAACGGGCTGAGTTCACTCGGTTTGATGACCGAGGCGCAGCCGCCGGCAATGGCGGCCGCCAGTTTGCTGCACACCGTACCGGCGGTGCTGTTCCAGGGCGCGAACAACGCCGACACCCCAACCGGCTCCATGACCACCCTTGCACGGCCCACGGGCCGCGCCAGCTCATAGTTCTCCAGCACTTGCGCTGTGTTGGCAAAGGACTGCGACGCGTACTGGCTGACCCATTGCGCACGGGCCAACGGTGCGCCGTATTCTTCAATGGCGGTGTCACGAATGTCTTCGGTGCTCTCAAGCACCGCCGCCTGAAGGCGCCTGAGCATGTCGATGCGCTCGGCTTTCGAGGTGCGGCCCATCGTGACTTGCGCACGCCGGGCGGCGGCGATGGCTTGCCTGGCATCGTCGCGATTGGCCAGGGTGACCGTTCCGATGACGGTCTCCGTCGCCGGGTTGATGCATTCGATGGATTCGCGGCCCTGAACGGGTACGAACGCACCATCGATGTAGCTGTGCTTGATAGTCCACATGGCGATTTTCCCCAAGGGTTGAAACAGCAACGCCCGGAAAATCCGGGCGTTGATCAGGGCGAGGGTTCAGTCAGGTAAGGATTCGCGGCTGAAGGCTTGCACCTCCTGCACCAGACCGCGAGCGGCCATTTCCACCAATTGCCGGCCCTTTTCCGGCGAAGCCTGAGCCGGGTCAGAGCCCATGCGGCCGTCCGGGTGACGGGCACGGAAATCCGCCGCTTCACGGATCGGCCCCCAGTTGGCGATCTGCGGTGAGTAGTCCGCCGACTTGATGGAATCGGGGTAAGCCCATTGGGTCACGGCGATTTCAGAAGGCGTGGCATGAATGCCGTGGCCGGTCGGGAACTGCTCGCGTGCCAGCTCGTTGAGCCCTTCCAGATCCCACCAGTTGCACAGTTTCAGGGCGAACCCGGCTTTGCGTCGGGCGAAACTCGCTTCGGCGTACAGCTCCGAAAACGCCGCTTCAATGGAAGCGATGTTGCCGCCGTGGCCGTTGAGGAAAAAGATCTTTTCAAAGCCGTGGGCGGCCAGCGAACGGGTCCAGTCGGCGATGGCGGCGATGAAGGTCGAGGGCCTGAGCGAGATGGTGCCGGGGAAACCGAGGTGATGCTGCGCCATGCCGATGTTGAAGGTCGGGGCAATCAGGATGTCGGCGTTTTTCTGCGCTTCATGGGCGATGATCTCCGGGCACATCCAGTCGGTGCCCAACAGGCCGGTCGGCCCGTGCTGTTCGTTGGAACCGATCGGGATGACGATGGTGCGGCTGCGTTCGAGGAATTGGGCGATTTCGGACCAGGTCGATAGGTATAAAAGCATCAGGATTCTCACTCTTCGAAGGTTCCTCTCGGAACGAGGGTGGGTGTTCAGTGCACCTGCAACAGCAGCGTCATTGATACCACCCGCCTCCCTTCGACGACAGAATACGAAGGTATCGGAATCACCCGAACGCCCTAATCGCGGACGAGAAATTCACGGGGCGATTCGCCCATCACCCGTCTGAACATCGCACTGAAGGCGCTTTGGCTGGCGTAGCCCAGATCCCGGGCAATCACCCCGACGGATAGCCCTTTGTCGAGCCGATCGATGGCGGTCGCCAGCCGCACCTGTTGCAGCCAGTGGCGGAAATTCAGGCCGGTTTCATTGACGAACAGGCGTATCAGCGTGCGCGAACTGGCACCGACCCGGTCTGCCCAAAAGCTGATCGAATGGTCTTGTCCGGGGTCCTGCAGAATCGCCTCGCACACCGTGACCAGTCGCCTGTCGACCGGCCACGGCACTTCGATCGGCAGCGTCCGGGCCGCCTGCAGCTCACTGAGTATCAGGGCCACGATGTGCTCGTTGCGACCTTCCTGCGGGTATTCGATCGGCTGCTCGGCCAGGGCCAGAATCAACTCGCGCAGCAATCCGGGGATCTCCAGCACTTTGCAGTGATCGCCCAGCCCTGCGCAGACCTGCGGTTCGATGTAGATCGAGCGCATCTTGACCGCGCTGAGCATCAACTGGTCGTGGATCACCCCGGGCGGAATCCACAGGGCCCGCTTCGGTGGAAGGATCCACAACCCGCGCTCGGTGGCCACTCGCATTACGCCGCTTGAGGCATACAACAACTGCCCGTGCCGATGCACGTGCGGTTCGTTGTACTCGCCGGTGGCCTGATCGCGCACCAGCACGGTCATCATCCGCGGCACATCCTGATAGTCGGGATAACGTTCGCTGCGCGGTGCGGACTCACGCCTGGCAATGACCTTGCGCACCTCTCGTTTCATCGGATGGAAGCTCCTGAAAACAGACCTTGATCGTGGTAAAGCTGCGATTGTCACTTTGGCGACAAACCCTGGCATTTGCCATGGCCGGCCCATTGTTAGCCTTGCGCTCATTGTTCATCAATGAGGCCTTCCCCATGGCAATCACCCGCAATCTCTCCGGCCACCAGCAGAGCGTCACGGCGGTGATCGGCCTGCTGATCCTGTCCATCGCCCTGCGGCCGCCGATCATTTCGGTGGGACCGATTCTGCTGTTGATCCAGCAGCACTTCCAGTTGAGCTACACCCAGGCGGCGCTGCTGACCTCGATTCCTGACGTGTGCATGGGCGTGTTCGCGCTGGTGGTTCCGAGCCTGGCCAGGCGCTTCGGGATCGATCGCAGTGTAGTGGTTGCACTGACGCTGCTGGGTGCCTCGACCTTGCTGCGGGCGATTTCGCCGAATGCATTTTTTCTGCTTGGCAGTACGTTCTTCGCCAGCATCGGCATTGCGGTTGCCGGCGCGATGACCGGCGCGTGGATCAAGACCCACTTTGCACAACGGCCGGCGTTGTTCATGGGCATCTACGCCGGCGGCCTGAGTCTGGGCGCGACCCTCGCGGCGGTGCTCAGCGCGCCGATTGCCGAGCGGGCGCAGGACTGGCGGGTCAGCGCCGGGTTCTGGAGCGTGCCATGCCTCACCGCCATCGCCAGTTGGGTGTGGATGGCACGGCGCTTTGCGATACCGGTGCCCGCAGTGAAATCGCCGTCGAACCCGAGCAAACGTCTGCCCTGGGGCAATCCGCAGGCGTGGTTGATCGCATTGAACTTCGGTGCCGGTCAATTCGTGGTCTACGCCCTCTTCGCCTGGATGGCGCCTGCCTCGGTGGAAGCGGCCACGTCGAGTGTTTCCCCGGGCGTCCTGCTGGGTATTTTTACGGCGGTGTTCGCCGTGGCCAGCGTGGGGGCGGGACTGATTCCGGGCAGGGCCCACGACCGGCGCGGTCTGCTGGGGGTGTCGGCGTTGCTGGCCCTGCTGGGGGTGGGCGGCATGGCGTTCCTGCCGGCGTATTGGCCGATGCTGTACGTGGTGCTCGCGGCCATCGGGCTGGGCATGGGCTTCACCGTGGCCATGACCTTGCCGCTGGATCACGCCAGCACCAGTGAGCAGGCCGGGTTGTGGACGGTGTTCATGTTGTTCATCGGCTACCTGATTGCCGCGCTGGGGCCGCTGCTGTTCGGTGCCCTGCGCGAATACGCCGGACACTATGGCCCGGCGTACATCTTACTGTTCGCGGTACTGCTGTTGATGCTCGGCATCACCCCCCTGCTCAGACTGGTACCGGCACCATCGCCGCAGGTGTCCGTTGCCTGAGCGGGAGGTGACAGACCTGCGACGCGCTGCGGCACGTCGCAGGTTTTCAGTTGGCGGCCGCGGCTTTTTCAATCAGCCGGGCCACCGGGGCCGGGTTCGACACCATTACCACGTGCGAGGCGCCCTTCACCACTTCAACTGCCTTGGCATCTGCACGCTTGGCCATGAACGCCATCGCCTGGGGCGGGATGTTCTTGTCCTTGTCGCCGTAGATGTACCACGACGGAATGTGCTTCCAGGCAGGCGTTCCGGCCTGCTCGTTCAGTGCAGCTTCGGTGACCGGGCGCTGGGTCGCGGCCATCAGCGCCGCTTGTGCAGCCGGGACGTCGGCGGCGAACTGATCGTGGAACTTGCTCTGCTGGATGTACAAGTCCTTGCCGCCGTCGGCCAGCGCAACGGGTGGCGCCAGCGTTGGCCCGAGGGTGCTGCCGGGAAACTTGCCGGCCAGCCCGGCGACGGTTTCACCGGCCTCAGGGGCAAAGGCGCTGACGTAGACCAGCGCTTTGACATTGGCATGATCGTTGGCCGCATCACTGATGACGTTGCCGCCATAGGAGTGACCGACCAGCACCACCGGCGACTGAATGCTGCTCAACAATGCCGATACCGCTGCGCCATCGCTCTTGACGCCGCGCAGCGGATTGGCGGCGGCAATCACCGTGTAGCCATCCTTCTCGAGAATTTTCGCCACGCCGTTCCAGCTCGACGCGTCGGCAAACGCGCCGTGCACCAGCACCACCGTGGGTTTGGCGGTTTGGGCGAAGGCATTGGCGCCCAGGCACAGGCCCGCAGCGATGCTCAGTGCAATCAGTGTTTTTTTCATCTGGATGTTCCTCGTATGACGGATTCAGGGAGCGTATCGAGTGAAGACAAAATCGTGGTTCTGCACCCGCGCCTGATGGCAGGCAAAGCAGGTCTGGTGCTGGGCTTCGTCGGCGGGTTTGCCGTTGATGAACCGGCCGAATCCCCAGCCACCGGTCGAGGCGTATTTGCGCGAGTCCTTGACCATCACCTGAACGGTGGTGGCCGCCCCCGGAATCGAGGCGGGCTCGAACTCCGGCGACTGCACGTGTTTCCACGCCAGCTTCACCAGCACCGTGCCGTCGGGAAACGGCAGCGTTGCGCTCTGGTAAGCCTTGACCGCCCGGTCGTTGCCCAGCACCGCGCGCAGTTCATCCAGCGGCGCGGCTTCCTGGGCCGGGGCAATCAGCGCCCACTGCCGATAGTTTTTCGGAAGCTTCACGCCGTAGATCGGCGAGGCTTCGCCGTCATCGGCCTCGCCCAATGCGACACCGGTAGCCGCCAGTGCCGCGAGCGCAATGGCCGCTGGCAACACGGCCCAATGGTTGAGTTTCATGTCGGATCCCCTTCGGCCGGCAATCAGAGATGATCGGCATCGATCACCGCCTGGGCGAACGCTTGCGGCGCTTCTTGCGGCAGGTTATGGCCGATGCCGCCGCTGATCAGTCGGTACTCGTACTTGCCGGTAAAGCGTTTGGCGTAGGCCTCGGCCGGTGGGTGCGGCGCACCATTGGCGTCGCCCTCCATAGTGATGGTCGGCACGCTGATCGAGGGGAATGCCGCGAGTTTTTTCTCCAGCGGATCGTATTGCGCTTCCCCTTTGATCAGCCCCAGGCGCCAGCGGTAGTTGAAGATCGACACCGCGACGTGATCCGGATTCTGCAACGCGACGGCGCTGCGCTCGTAAGTCGCGTCGTCGAAGGTCCACTTCGGCGAGGCCAGCTGCCAGATCAGTTTGGCGAAGTCGTGGGTGTTCTTTTCGTAGCCCAGACGGCCACGCTCGGTCGCAAAGTAGAACTGATACCACCACTGCAACTCCGCCGCCGGCGCCAGCGGCGTCTTGCCCGCTTCCTGGCTGCCGATCAGGTAACCGCTCACCGCCACCAGCGCCTTCACCCGCTCGGGCCAGAGCGCTGCAACGATGTCGGCGGTACGCGCGCCCCAGTCATAGCCGCCAAGCACGGCCTGTTTGATCTTCAGGGCGTCCATGAAGTCGATCAGATCTTTGGCCAGCGCCGCCGGCTGGCCGTTGCGCACGGTTTTGGCAGACAGGAAACGTGTGTCGCCATAGCCGCGCGCGTAGGGAATCAGCACCCGATAGCCCTTCTGCGCCAGCGCCGGCGCCACATCGGTGTAGCTGTGGATGTCGTAAGGCCAGCCGTGCAACAGGATGACCACCGGACCGTCGGCGGGACCGACTTCGGCATAGGACACGTCCAGCAGTCCGGCCTTGACGTGTTTCAGCGCGCCGAACGAAACATTGGTGCCGGCGGTAATGGCGTCGATCTTGCCGGCGGGCACTTCGGCGGCGTTGGCGTGCACCGAGGCAATGCCCAGCGCAAGCGCCAGCATCGAAACGGTGAGCACGCGCCGGGATTGGGTTACAGCGTTAGAGTCAGTCATGCCGAGTCTCCCTCGTGAACCGCCGGGCGACGGTTCCGGGCTTGGTGTTGAAGGGCTTGCGGGTTGAAGGGTTAGCGCGCTGCCTGAGCCGCGGTTTTCTGGGCAGCCGCACGCAGTGGCCGGAAGGCTTCGCGCAGTTCTTCGCTGAACAGTTGCGGTTGCTCCCATGCCGCGAAGTGACCGCCCTTGCTGACTTCGCTGAAGTAGGCCAGCGATGGATAGGCACGCTGCGACCAGACTTTCGGCGCACGATAGATCTCGTGCGGGAACACGGTGATCGCCACCGGAACCTTGATGTCAGCGGTCTTCTGCGCGGCGGCGCTGAAGTTATTGTTGTTGTTCTCCCAGTAGAAACGGGAGGACGACGCCCCGCTGTCGGTCAGCCAGTACAGACTGATGTCATCCAGCATTTCATCGCGGCTCAGGACTTTCTCGGGCTGACCGTCGCTGTCGGTCCACGCGGCGAATTTTTCGTACATCCACGCTGCTGTACCGGCGGGCGAATCCGCCAGCAGATAGCCGATGGTCTGCGGCCGGGTCACCATCATTGCGCCATAGGCGGCGTTGCGGCCGAAGAACTGGCTGAGCGAATTGAAGGCCGTCACCTCCGGCGCGGTCAGTCCCGCTGGCGCCGGGTCGCCGCTGTTGATCGGCTTGACCAGTTCCGGCGGCACGGTAGCCGGCATGTTCAGGTGGATGCCCAGCAAACCGGGCGGCGCCAGGCGACCCAGTGCATCGGAAATCACCGAACCGTGATCGCCACCCTGAGACACGTAATGGCTGTAGCCCAGACGTTTCATCAACACATCCCAGGCCTTCGCCACTCGGTCAGGGCCCCAGCCGAGCTCGGTCGGTTTGCCGGAAAAACCATGGCCGGGAATCGACGGAATCACCACATCGAACGAGTCCTCGACCTTGCCGCCATAGGCCACGGGATCGGTCAGCGGGCCGATGGTCTTGAGGAATTCGAACTGCGAACCCGGCCAGCCGTGAGTCAGGATCAGCGGCATCGCGTTGGGGTTGCGTGAGCGCACGTGGATGAACTGAATGTCGACGCCGTCGATGGTGGTCACGAACTCCGGCAAGGCATTGAGCTTGGCTTCGGCCTTGCGCCAGTCGTAGCCATCGCCCCAATACTTCACCAACGCCTGGACCTGCGCCAGTTGCACTCCCTGGGACACGTCGCCGACCGTTTCCTTGTCCGGCCAACGGGTGTCGGCAATGCGTTTGCGCAGATCAGACAATTTCTCTTCATCCACATGAACGTGGTACGGACGAATGGTCTGCGACTGATCGGTTATCGGGCTGGTGGCCCAGGCGCCGCTGCTGCCTGCCAGCACGGCAAGGCCCAGGGCCCCTCTTCTGATGGCTGACGCCAGGCAATGGCGCCATGTGAAACCGCACGTAACCGCAACCATGATGGATCTCCTTGTAGTCATTTTTCGAAAGGCATCGCCAATCGGATCAGACCACCGCGCTGCCAGCGGGGCGATTACACGATGGTGTCGGTCGATACCTTGGTATGACGCGTTGGCCAGGCGCGCAAAATCGCGCTCGAATTCAGCAACGGTTAACGGGCAGAATGCGGCGGGGGAAAAGGCCCATTTGAATGACAGACCGGAACAAGGATTGCGGATGCGTGGGGAATCGGCGCTCGAACACCTGAGCGGCACACCATCAAACACCTCACAGTGGTGGGTGATCGGGCTGTGCATGCTGTTCAACGTGATCGATGGGCTGGACGTGATGGCCATGGCTTTCACCGCCAGCCGGGTTTCGACACAGTGGGCATTGAACGGCGCGCAACTGGGCTTGTTGCTGAGCGCAAGTCTGATCGGGATGGCGCTCGGTTCGCTGCTGGCTGCGCCCAGGGCCGACCGCTTCGGGCGCAGACCGCTATTGCTCGCCGGCCTGCTGCTCAGTGGCCTGAGCATGTTGCTGTCGTTCTGGAGCCCGAATCATCACGTGCTGATGTTCCTGCGTTTGTTGACCGGCATCGGCACGGGGGCGGTGCTGGTAGGCGCAAACGTGATGACGTTCGAACACGCCAGCCCGCTGCGGCGCAACCTGGCCATCGCCCTGCAATCTCTCGCCTTTGCCATGGGTGCCAGTCTGGGCGGTGTGCTGGCGCATGTCCTCAATGATGTCATGGGCTGGCGGTATGTCTTTCTGTCCGGTGGCTGCATTACGCTGGCGGCGGCGTTGGTCGGGGTCTTCTGGCTGCGTGAGTCGCCTTCATTTCTGGCACTTGAACACCGCGCACCTGTCTCTTCAACGTCGCCTGACAACGCCAGCCGGCCGTTTTCGCCCGGTCAGTGGCAACAGACCACATCGCTGGCACTGGCGCTCTTTCTGCTGATGTTCTGCTTTTACTTCGTGATGAGCTGGACCCCGAGTCTGCTGGTCCACAACGGCTTTACCGATCGGCAAGGCGCGCAAATCGGAGTTCTGTTGGCGTCTGGGGGTATGCTCGGCGCGCTGTTGCTGGGGCTGGCGGCCAATCGTTTCGGCTGCCGGCGATTGTTGTCGGTTTTTTTGCTGCTCAACGCCGCCCTGCTGCCTCTGATGATGTCGGCCTCACACGTACCCGGTGTGGCCGCGCTCGTCGCCGTCACGCTGGGCTTGATGCTCAATGGTGCGGTCGCCGCGCTGTATGCCCTGGCCCCCCAGGCGTTCTGCACTTCGGTTCGCACGACCGGCGTCGGCGTGGTGCTGGCGATGGGGCGTCTGGGGGCGATCATTTCGCCGGTGGTCGCCGGTTTTCTGCTGGATGCCCGATGGACCGCACAAGACCTGTTCACTTTCTTCGCCGGTGGCCAGGTCCTGGCGGCCCTGCTGATCTGGCGCAGCACTAAGGGACGATGATCAGCTTGCCCGTCGTATTGCGCGACTCGATATCACGATGGGCCTGTTGCACCTCGTCCAGTGAATAACGATTGCCGATGAAGGTTTTCAGCTTGCCGGCACTGACCCACGCAAACAGTTGCCGGGATTTTTCCAGCAGTACCTCGCGATCACGCACGTAGTGCATGACCGAGGGATACGTCAGCTTGATGCTGCGCGGCACGCTGAAGATATCGATCGGCGGGGTCGGATTCATGAACGGTCCGTACAAAGCCAGGGTGCCGAAATAATCCAGCAGCTCCAGCGAGTCGGCGAACCCCTCCGCACCGGTGCCGTCGTACACCACATTCACCCGCTGCCCGTCGGTCAGGCGCATGACCTGACCGGCAATGTTTTGCGCCCGCCCGATCACCACATAGTCAGCCCCGGCCGCGAGCACCGCCTCCACTTTGTCGGCGTGGGACACCCGGCCAATGACATTGCCACCTCGCAACTTGATCAACTGGGTCAGCATCAGCCCCACGCCACCTGCCGCCGCGTGCACGAAGGCCACGTCACCCGGCTGGATCGCATGCACCTTGTCCACCAGATTGCTGGCCGTCAGGCCCTGCATCATCAGGCTGGCGGCCGTGGCGAAGTCGATATCGTCCGGCAGCGGCACCAACTGACTGACCGGGGCGATCACCTGTTCGGCGTAGCTGCCCGGCACGTAGTGCCAGGCTACGCGGTCACCGGCAGCGAACTCTGTCACCTGCGGGCCAGTGGCCTGGACGATGCCGGCGCCTTCTGCACCCAGCGTCAGCGGCAGCTCCCACGCGGCGCCGAGGCCCCGTCGAACACCGGTGTCCATGAAGTTGATACCTGCCGCCATGACCTTGACCAGGACCTGTCCCGGCCCCGGTTCTGCCAGTTGAATGTCTTGCACCGTCAAGACTTCGGGCCCGCCAAAGGCCTGGATTACGACTGCTTTCATAATGTTCTGCCCTGTTACAGGGACGACCTGTCCTGCTGCCGTTCTGCTGGCAGGAGCGCGGACGTCACGTTGTCTTCAATCAACATCGAAGGATGTTGAAACCAGGGGCAAGGCTGCGCGGCGAATGTATCTGCGCGGTTTCCCGAACCGGGCGCTTTGCATGCTTGTATGGCTCGACAGGCCCTGGATACAGTGGCTTACAAAACCGGCACTGTGATGCCCATCGCAGTGTGCGATGGCGGCAGATATTCGCTACGGGCGACACCAAAGTATGATGGGCGAGTGCCATGCGAAGGCGCATCTTTGTTCGACGGTGACTGCAAACAATGAGAATCGGTATGACGAACGAGCAGGAGCGCGTCATCAAGGACGCTCCAGACCGCGCGGTTGATGCGCTCATGCCAGCGCCGGAGGTCGATTCGATCATCGACAGCATCCCGGCCATGGTCGCGTTCATGACGCCTTCCGGTGAACTGGAGCAGGTCAACCGGCAAATCATGGATTACATCGGTGCCCCGCTCCATGAACTGAAAAAATGGCAAGCCGGCGAAACCGTACACCCGGACGACTTACCCTCGGTCATCGCCGCCTGGATGCACTCGGTCAGTACCGGCACCCCCTACGAGATCGAGCATCGCATTCGGCGCGCCGACGGAGTCTATCGCTGGTTCCATGTGCGCGGCCTGCCGATCAGAGACAGCGAAGGCACCATCACGCGCTGGTGCGTGCTGCAGGTCGATATCGATGAGCGCCGGCGGGACAAGGCCTTGATCGCCAGCGCCCTCGCCGAAGTCAGCGCGTCGGAAGAGCGTCTGCGCGGGATCATCGATGCCGTTCCGGGTTTTGTCTGGAGTGCCTCGCCGGAAGGTAGCGTCGGCTTCGTCAATCGACGCTGGTGCGACTACACCGGCATGTCCCTCGAACAAGCCTGCGGTGATGGCTGGACGGCATCCATCCACCCGGACGACGCGCCGGGACTGGCGGTCTATTGGCAAGCCATTCTGCAATCGGGCAGCGCCGGTGAGTATGAGGCTCGTCTGAAGCGCTTCGACGGCATTTACCGCTGGTTTCTGATCCGCGCCGTGCCCCAGCGCGATGACACAGGCCGGGTCGAGCGCTGGTATGGTGAGAACACCGATATCGAAGACCGCAAGCGGGCGGAAGTCTTTCTGGCCAAGGCCCAACGCCTGAGTGCTACCGGCACGTTTTCCTGGCGGGTGAGTACAGACGAGATCACGTGGTCGGACGAGGTCTACCGCATCCTTGAACTGGACCCGGACACCCCGCCCGGCTTCGAGGCGATCTATCGTCGCGTGCACCCGGACGATATCTCCAGCCATCGGGAAATGATCAAACGACAACGCCGCAAGGGGCGTGACTTCGAACACGAACATCGGCTGCTGATGCCCGACGGCACAGTGAAATACGTGCGGCTGGTGGCGCATTCGATCACCCATGCGCCGGACGGCGTCGAATACATCGCCGCCCTGCAGGACATTACCCAGCGCCGGCTCGCCGAAGAAGTGTTGAACAAGGCCCGTTCCGAACTGACGCATCTGGCCAGAGTCGCAAGCCTGGGGGCGGTCACCGCGTCCATTGCCCATGAGGTCAATCAGCCGCTGGCCGGCATCATCACCAATGCCAGCACCTGCCTGCGGATGCTCGGAGCCGATCCGCCGAATGTCGACGGAGCCCGGGAAACCGCGCGCCGCACCATTCGCGACGGCAATCGGGCCGCCGATGTGATCAACCGGTTGCGAGCGTTGTTCTCGAAAAAAAGCATCACCATTGAAAACGTCGACCTCAATGACGCGGCACGGGAAGTCATCGCCATGCTGCTGGGCGAGCTGCAACGCAACGGCGTGGTGCTGCATCCGCAATTTGCCGAAGCCCTGCCGCTGGTCAGGGGTGACCGGGTCCAGCTTCAGCAGGTGATCCTCAACCTGATCATGAATGCCGCCGAGGCCATGAGTGCGATCCACGGCCGGCCCCGGCAGTTGATCGTCAGCACCGGCCTGGGGGCGGACGAGAACGTTTACCTGGCGGTGAGGGACAGCGGCAACGGGGTAGATCCGCAGGACGTCGAGCGCATCTTCAATGCTTTCTACACCACCAAAAGCTCGGGCATGGGCGTCGGTCTGTCCATCAGTCGCTCGATCATCGAGCGTCACGACGGGAAACTCTGGGCCAGCGCCAACGACGGCCCGGGTACGACGTTTACCTTTGCCATCCCGCTTTCGACGGATTTGCCGCAAACCGATAACCGCGACCTCGCCGATCGCACCGTGGAGAATGATTGATGGGTACGCATTTGCTCGTATCGGTGGTCGATGACGACGAATCGGTTCGTGAATCACTGCCTGACCTGATCAAGGAGTTCGGCTTTGCCGTCCAGGCATTTGCCTCGGCGCAGGCGTTTCTGGCGTCGCCTTATCTCGACCTGACCCATTGCCTGATTCTCGATGTGGCCATGCCGGGCATGTCCGGGCCGGATCTGCACAAGGAACTGCTGCGTCGCGGCTATTGCATCCCGGTGATTTTCATCACCGCTCACGGGGACGCTCGCGAACAGGCGAAGCTGTTGAACAACGGCGCGGTGGAGTGCCTTTTCAAACCGTTCAGCGAAGCCCAGTTGCTCAAGGCACTTAGTGCCGCCCTGCCCCTGGACTGAGCGTGAAGCCGAACAGAAAAGGAATCGACATGTTGAACGCGAACAACGCAATGGCCCTTTCCCGTGGAGCATTACCGATGAGTGATGTCACGCCCGTCGTATTCGTTGTCGACGACGATATTTCCGTGCGCGAGTCGCTGGAACTGATGATCCGCTTCGCTGGATGGCAGCCACGGCTTTTCGAGTCCGCGCAGGACTTTCTCGACGCGCCCCGGGCGCTGGTGCCCAGTTGCCTGGTGCTCGACATCAACCTGCCTGACCTGAGCGGTCTGGACCTGCAGACCGTCCTGGCCGATGAGCGCTACAACATGCCGATCATTTTCATCACCGGGTACGGAGACATTCCGCGCACGGTGCGGGCCTTGAAAGCCGGTGCGGTGGAGTTTCTGACCAAGCCGTTCAATGACGATGTGATCCTCACCGCCATGGCCGATGCGCTGCAAAGCAGTCGTGTGGCGCTGGAGGGAGAAAAGCACCTGCGCTCACTGCTCGAGGCCTACAAGACTCTGACGCCGCGCGAGCAGGAGATCATGGCTTCGGTGGTCAGTGGGCGGCTGAACAAACTGATTGCAGCTGACCTCAACATCAGCGAAATCACCGTCAAGGCCCATCGCGGCAAGGTGATGCGCAAGATGAAGGCCCGCTCGCTGGCGGACCTGGTGAAAATGGCCGCCCTGATTACACCGGCGTGACGGGCAAACTCTGCCAGAAGCTTTCCAGCCGAAGCAGATCGAGGCTGTCGAAGCCTTCCGAAGCCTGCTCGCGGCAGGCACCGAGCAACGTCCGGGCCTGATCCGGCTGACCCTGTTCAAGCCAGAACCGGGCCAGATCCATCGATGACCGCAACTCCCAAGCCCAGGCGCCCTGTTCGCGGCTCAGCGCAATGGATTGCTCAAGAACGGCCAGCATGGCCTGAACATCATCGGCCTGGACGACCTTGAGAATACCGGCCTTGATTCGCAGCAACTCCGGCAGTGCAAAGGCATCACCGCTTCGCCGGCAGTGATCGATGGTGCCGTCGACCAGAGTCAGTGCCTTTGGGTGTTCGCCCTCCAGAATCAGGCCTTCGGCCAGTGCGATTTCGAATGAGGTCGTGAGCAGTTCGTAACGCATGCCACGCAACCGCGCCAGACTTTCTTCCAGCATGGCAACCGCTTCGCCGGGTTCCTCGGCGCGGATGGCGATCGCCGCGCGCAACCCTTGGCAGGCGGCAATGTAGGGACCGAGTGCGTTGGTTTCGGCGACAGCGCTGAACCGCTCAAGGCTGGCAGCTGCCTTCGCCAGATCACCGGTCCAGATATAAATGCACAAGATCCAGACCATGGCGATGCAGTAGGTGACCGGATGCTGCAGCGCCGACGCTTCGGCTTCTATCAGTTCGGCCCAGTGCCGGGCCTGATCGGCAAAACCCTGCAACCACAGCGAACGGGCCAGTGCCAGCCCGGTGCGATTGCGGTGATCGAAGCCGTAATAAATCGTGTTGCTGGGATGGGACGGCAAGCTGTTGCGCAGCGAGCGTTCCAGCTCCTGGCGCGCCAGACGCTGATCGCCCAGCAGATGGTGGGAGATGCCCGTCAGCGATGAAGCAATCGCGATGGCGGCGGGCTCGTTGAGGATGTTGCCGACCACGGCTGCCTGCTCCGCCCAGGCCAGGGACGAAGGGAAATCACCGATGCGCTCGTAGAAGATCTGCAAGCGGCCCAGCAACCTCAATTGCGAGCCGTAGTCGTTCAGCGCGACGGCGATGTCCTGCGCCCGGAGCAAGGCCTTTTCGGCGGCTTCACTGTTGCCTCGGGTGAACATCAGCACCAGGCCGAGCGCGGCTTGCAGTTCCATTTCGGTGGGCGTGCCGTAGTAACCGAGCTCCAGCAGTTCCACCGCCCGGGAGCACCAGCTGCGGCACTCGACCAGCAAGGAAAAATGCAGGAACAACGGCGCACTCGCGGCCGCCAGCGGCAACGCCAGACCCGGATCGCCATGGGGCCCGAAGCTCCATTCCAGCGCACCGCGAACGTTGCCCAACTGGCTGGCCAGACGCGCCGAGTGACGGAAAATTGCGTCGGGGGAAGTCCCCAGATGGCTGAGCAGGTCCATGTAAAACGCCGCGTGCCGGAACGCCAGCGCATTGACCTCGGCCTCTCCCCGCACCGTCAATTTCTCCCGGGCGTAGGCGCGTGTCATTTCCAGCAATCGATACGAATCCGTCGAGTCGCTGTGATCGACCGTGACCAGTCCCTTGCACACCAGATCATCGAGGATCGCGGCCGCCGTGGTGCTTTCGTGTTGCGATTCGGCCGCCACCTGAGCGGCGGCTTCCTGGGAAAACGGCCCGACGAACACCGAAAACCGCTCAAGCGCCAGGCGCTCTTGCGGCGACAGCAGGTCATAACTCCAGTCGAGCATGGCGCGCAGGGTTTGATGGCGTGGCACGGCCGTTCTGCGCCCTGACCAGCCTAGCGAGAAGCGCTCGCCGAGCAGCGCGTGGGTGGCCTTCAATCCGTGGCTGGCGACCCGCATCGCCGCCAGTTCGATCGGCAGCGCCATGCCTTCCAGCCGTTGGCAAATGTCCGCAATCATCTGCCCACCGCCCGCTTCCAGCAGCAGCGCGGCATTGCTCGACGAGGCGCGTTCGACAAACAGCTTGATGGCCGGGAATGCCAGCAATTCCTCAACGCAGAGGCGTTGCCGCTCGCGGGGAAATTCCAGCGGATTGAGCCAGTGCACGTATTCGCCACGCACCCGTAGCGGTTCGCGACTGGTGGCCAGAACCCCGACATCCGGCGCGGTGTCGCTGATCTGCTCCAGCAGGGTCGACACCGCGTCGATCAGGTGTTCGCAGTTGTCGATCACCAGCATCAACCGCTGCTCCCGCAAATGCGAGAGCAGGACAAACGTCGGGTCTTCCGCCTGCACCGGGATTTCCAGCGATCTGGCCAGTGCCGACGGTACCAAAGCGCAGTCTTCGACTTGCGCCAGATCGACGAAGCTGACGCGCTCAAAGCCTTGGGCCGCAATGCGATGCGCCACTTCGATGGCCAGGCTGGTCTTGCCGACGCCACCGGGGCCGACGATGGTGAACAGCTTCGGTTGCTGCATATGGTCGATGACCAGTTGCAGGTCAGCCTCACGGCCGATCAGTTTGGCCCGGGGCGGCAGACTGCAGACGCCCTCGGCAGCTCTAAGCGCAACGGACGCCGGTTGAATAGCGGTGGTTTTTTTCTCCAGCGGTGCGACGAAGGCATACCCCACGCCCACCTGGGTCGCGATGTAACGGGCCTGCTCCTCACCGTCCCCGAGAATCCGCCGCAGGCCGGTCATATGAAAGCGCAGGCTGCCTTCGGCCACCACGCTGTCGGGCCACACCTTGTCGATCAGGTCGTACTTGGACAGCACCCGCCCCGGTTGCTCGAGCAAGGCGATCAACAGATCCAGCGCCCGCCCGCCGATCTCCACCGGAACGCCGTTTCTGGTCAGTAATCTTTTTCCTGGAACGACGCTGAACGGACCGAAAACGAATTGGGTCGTGAGGGATTCGTGCAAGGCGTCTGGATAGGACTCCACGAAGATCGATCTCTCCTGGGAACGAAGGTGACGGCGCCGCTTGCAGACAGCAGGCGCAGGCCCTTGCATCATAGGAGTTTTGCACGATCGTTCAAGCATGGCGCAGACATTTGTTCCCGTGTAGCGCCGGGATGTCGCTCCTTGATTTCACCCGTTTCCAGCCATGAGGATCTCACTTCGCAGCGGTTTATTGAACGCCGTCAGTTCGCCGGGCAACGTCAAGAATCTCCTCAAGAAAATCAATGAACACATTGATTCGGCTCGAACCCCGGTGATTGGGCAAATACAACACGTTGATGCAACTGCTCGCACTGCCGGGATTGACTTCATAACGTGCCAACAACCGTGTCAGCCGGCCAGCCGCAACATCGTCGCGCACCAGCCAGTCGGCCAGCAATGTCACCCCGCCGCCCGCCACTGCCGCTTCTCGCAGGATGTCGGCATTGTTGCTTTGCAGGCGACCGTGCACATTGAGCTGGATGGTTTCCTCATCACCCTGGAACGTCCAGTTCTGGTGAGAACCCGCGTAATCGAAGCGCAGGCAGGCGTGCTCGAGCAAGTCACGGGGATGACACGGCACCGAGTGACGACTCAGGTAATCCGGACTGGCCACCACCCAGCGTTCAAAAGCGCCGACCCGCTTGCTGACGATGTCTTCACTGACCACTGACGACCCTAGACGCACCGACACATCGATCTGTTCGCTCAGCAGGTCGCTGACCTGATCGCTCAACGCAATGCTTAACTCCAGTCCCGGATGTCGCTCGAGCAACCGGCCCAGATGGGGCGCGATGATCCTTCGACCAAACTCCACCGGAACGCTGATGCGCAAGCGCCCTTGCGCCTCGCTTCCACGGTCCGCGACGATCGCGTCTGCCTCGTCGATGGCATCAAGAATGGCCACAGCCTTCTCGAAATAGTTTTGCCCGGCGACGGTCACGCTGGTGTTGCGTGTCGTGCGGTTGAGAAGGCTGGCACCCAGCTCGTGTTCCAGCCCCGCCACCTGGCGAGTCACCGATGAAGTCGAAATACCGAGCTTGCGCGCCGCAGATGAGTAACCGCCGCACCGCACGGTTTCAACAAACATCTTCAATGCCAGTAACTTGTCCATAAGCGCGACCCGGTCAAAAAGGAACGGGGCTGATTGTGCATCACCAAACGCCAGGCGTCTTGTATGACCGTGCCCCATCGCCCCCCGCGACTCGAGCGCCTCAGGCATTTGCCTTGTGCCCCAGGAACATCGCCAGAGCCAGCGCCGGCAGCAATGCCACGCTGACGGCAGACAGCTGCCAGCCGAAATGCTCGTAGAGAGGGCTCGCCACCAGCGATCCCAACGCCCCGCCCACGAAAATGCTGGTCATGTACACCGCATTGAGGCGCGCACGGCTGTGCGGATCGATGGCGTACACCTCACGCTGGCCCAGCACCATGTTCAGTTGCACGGCGAAGTCCAGCAGCACCGCACAGACGACCAGCCAGATGTAACCGCTGCCGGGCAATGCAGCAATCAGCAAGGAGACCGGCGCCAGCAGCAGTGCAACGAGTGTCCCGCGCCGGGTATGCCCGGCATCGGCCAGGCGTCCGGCAATTGGCGCTGCGACTGCACCGACGGCGCCGACCAAAGCAAAAATCGCAACCTGCACCTGGCTGAAACCGTGGTGACGCATCAGCTCGATGGGCGCAAGGGTCCAGAACAAACTGAAACTGGCAAACAACAATCCCTGATACAAGGAACGCTGGCGCAGAACCGGATAACGACGAGCCAGCGCAAACACCGAGCCGATCAACGCCACGTAAGTCGCCTGATGTGACGGAACACGTCGCGGCAGCACAATCGCAGTGATAAGGGCGATGAAGGCCATCAGTGCCGCCGCGCTGAAAAACACCCCGCGCCAGCCAAATACGTCCACCAACAGGCTCGACAGCGGACGCGACAGCAGAATGCCCAGCAACAGGCCACTCATGATGTTACCCACCACGCGGCCACGGGTTGCTTCAGGCGCCAGATGCGCGGCCAGTGGCACCAGAATCTGCACCGCTACCGAAGTCAGACCGATCAGCAACGACAGAACGAGGAACATCGATGGCGAATGCGTGAGGCCGGCACCCATCAGGGTCGCGCTCGCCGCGAGAGTGAATCCCACCACCAGACGTCGGTTTTCCATGAGATCGGCCAGCGGCACCAGCAACAGCAGTCCCAACGCATAACCCAACTGCGTGAGCGAAACAATCAGGCTGGCATTGGCGCTGGACAGACCGATCTGCGGCGCGATCAGTTCGACAATGGGTTGCGCGTAATAGAGATTGGCCACGACCGCGCCGCAGCAAAACGCAAGGAAGGCGACCATCAGGCCGGAGAGAGAAGCGGATTGTTCGGACTTGGCTGCAGCGGCCGGGTTACCCGTGAGCATGGTGACACCTCATCTGATTTGCGAAAGTGATGGCAAGGCTAAGGACTCCGGTCGCCCCCGAGAATCCATCCTTCGGGCAATTGAGTGATGCGTCATCCGCAACGAACGGCACGTTGCTGTTGACGCAATACTCTGTTGCGTGCTCCGGCAATACCCGAACGCCGACATCCTCTCTACCCTTGAGTACTTGGCACAGGGCTCCCCATCGGCGCCCCTTCCCGGTCGCCCAAGGAGCTCTTCATGGTCTCGAATCCGTCATTGATGCCCGCCCCGCGTCTCTCGCAGGTCACGTCCTCATGAAAGGTCAGTTCTTGAGATCCAAGCCTCTGTGGATCAGCGCAGCAATCGTCGCTTCACTCGGTGCAATCGGGGCCGTCGTACTGATGTGGCGCCCGGCGATCGAGCCCGTCGAACGTCCGCGAACATTCAGTTCCGAGCAACTGCAGCGCGGTGCGCGAGTGGTCGAGGCCGGTGACTGTGCGGTGTGCCATACACGTCCCGGCGGCCAACACCTGGCGGGGGGACTGCCCCTGGTGACGCCGTTCGGCACGCTCTACAGCACCAACATCACACCCGATCCGCAGACCGGCATCGGGCAATGGTCGCTGCCGGCGTTCGAGCGGGCGATGCGTGAAGGAATCTCCCGCGACGGCCACTTCCTGTACCCGGCCTTTCCGTACGTTCACTACCGGCGCATGACCGCAGAGGACATCGCCGATGCCTATGCCTATTTGATGAGCGGCCCGGCCGTGAACTCGCCGCCGCGGGAAAACCGCATGAATTTCCCGATGAACATCCGCCCGCTGGTGTCGTTCTGGAATCTGCTGTTCTTGCATGCAAAACCACTGACGCCAATGGCGCAGCAATCTGATACATGGAATCGCGGGCGCTACCTCGTCGAAGGGCCCGGGCACTGCGCAGGCTGTCATTCTCCGTTGAACCTGATCGGTGCCGAGAAGTCCGGCGAAAGCCTGTCGGGCGGTGTCGTGGATGGCTGGGGAGCACCGTCGCTGCTCGGCATGGCTCACCGTGCAAACGCGTGGAGCAACGATCAGTTGGTGAGCTATCTGCGGGCAGAAGTGGTGGACGGACACGGCACGGCGGCCGGCCCGATGCGCCCGGTCAGCCTCGGTCTGGCCGCCTTGCCGGTCGGTGATGCACAGGCGATCGCCGAGTATCTGCTGAGCCTGCCGGCAAACAAAGCGATCACCGAAACGCAAGATGCAACGGCGAACGCAGGCCTCTCCGATCAGTCCACGGGCGCCCTGCTGTTCGCCAGCGCCTGCGCCGGCTGCCATGCCAACGCGGCACCTATGCGCGAAATCGACGGGCGCCCGTCACTGGATCGCACGTCAGCGCTGCAAGCGTTACACCCGCGCAACTTCCTGAAAACCGTGCTTGAAGGCATCCCGGCAACGCCGGGCTTGCCCGGACCGGTGATGCCGCCGTTTGCCGCCAGCCTCGACAACGATCAACTCGCAGCCCTGGCGACATACCTGCGTCGACAAGCCAGACCCGACCAGCCCTGGACAGACCTTTCTGCCACTCTCGAAGCGCTACGTCAGGAGACGAAATGACCCACCTCACACTCAACGTCAACGGCTCCGCCCAGACTCTGGAGCTGGAACCTGACATGCCGCTGCTCTACGCGCTGCGCAATCATCTGGGATTGAACGGCGCCAAGTACGGGTGCGGTCTGGGGCAATGCGGCGCTTGCACCGTCATCGTCGATGACCAGCCCGTTTTTTCCTGCCTGACACCCTGCGCGGGCCTTGATGGCAAAAAAGTCAGAACGGTCGAAAGCCTTGGCACCGCCGAACATCCCGGCCCTTTGCAACAAGCCTTTATCGATAAACAGGCGGCTCAGTGCGGTTACTGCATTGCCGGCATGTTGATGCGCGCGCAGGCATTGCTGGAAAGCAACCCACACCCGGACGAAGAGACCATTCGCGAGCACATGGCAGGCAACCTGTGTCGCTGCGGCACTCACTTGCGGATTATCGAAGCGATCAGCCTGGTGGCCGGGCAAAACGGGAGCGCACCATGACAGGGGTCAAAGAGGTCGATCACGGTCGCCGCGCATTCTTGCGTGGAGGCGCCTTGCTGGTAGCGTTTACCCTGCTGCCCGCAACGCGGCGTGCCTGGGCGGACACAGAAGTCGATACGCTTGGCACCGTGGTGCTGGCGCCTGACCTCCCCGGCAGCCTGCGTACCAACCCCTGGCTTGATGCCTGGATCCGCGTCGGCCCTGAAGGCATCACCGTCTACACCGGCAAGGTTGAACTGGGCACCGGCGTCAAAACAGCCTTGCTGCAAATTGCCGCTGAACGTCTGGAGGTGTCCCCGACAGCGATCAACCTGCTGACCGCCGACACCGCACTGACGCCAAACGAGGGCTATACCGCCGGAAGCCACAGCATTTTCGACAGCGGAACCGCGCTGTTCAATGCGGCGGCACAGGTGCGAGAGCTGCTGTTGGCGTCGGCCGGGCGAAGCTGGGAAATAGCACCTGCCCGGCTGACGACCCGGGAAGGCATCATTCATGGCCCCACCGGACAAAGCATGTCCTACGCCGATGCCGTCAGAAACGTCGATCTGCACCTCTACGCCAAAGCCGAATCGCCGAGCGTGTCCGCGAGGTCATTCAAGGTGATCGGCCATTCGCTGCAACGGCTGGATATTCCGGCCAAAGTCAGCGGCGGCGCCGCGTTTGTTCAGGACATACGTCTGCCGGGCATGCTGCACGCCCGGGTCATTCGCCCGCCTCGGCCAGGCTGCACACTGGAAACCTTCGACGCGCAATCGATCGAAACGCTACCCGGTGTGGTGCAGGTGATTCGCGACGGCAACTATCTGGCCGTGGTGGCGCGTGACGAGTGGCAAGCCATCAAAGCCATGCGCAGCGGCTACGAATCGGCGCGCTGGACTGGCGGACAGGCGATACCCGAGGCGCAAGACATCCATGGGTTGCTGGAGACCCTCCCCTCACGCCGCTACCCCATCAGCCAGGAGGGCACGCCGCGGGGCACGACCGACCACAGCTATCGCGCACGCGTGACCAAGCAGTATCTGATGCACGGCTCCATCGGCCCGTCATGCGCCGTGGCCTGGTTCAAGGACGGCACCCTCACCGTCTGGACCCACACTCAGGGCGTGTATCCCCTGCGTGCCGGGATCGCCGAAATGGTGCGATTACCCCCAGAGCGCGTTCGTTGTATCCATACCGAAGGCTCCGGCTGCTACGGCCACAACGGCGCAGACGATGCGGCGGCCGACGCAGCGTTGATTGCGATGCAACTGCCGGGCACGCCGGTGCGAGTGCAATGGATGCGCGAACAGGAGAACCTCTGGGAGCCCTACAGTTCAGCGATGGTCACCGAAGTGCAAGCCAACCTCGATGCACACGCAAGACTGCAGGACTGGAATTATGAACTGTGGACAACACCGCACAACGAACGCATCGTCAATGCCGGACGATTGCTACCGGCGCGACTTCTGGCTCGCCCCTTCGTGTCCGCGCCGTCGGTGCCGATCGCACAACCTGAAGGCGACGGGGATCGCAATGCGGTGCCGCTGTACACATTGGCCTCCAAGCGCATCAACATGAATTTCGTCACCGAGATGCCGTTTCGCACCTCGGCCATGCGCTCGCTCGGCGCGCACATCAACATCTTCGCGATTGAAGCGTGCCTGGACGAGTTGGCTGCCAGTGCCGGGGTTGATCCGGTTGCCTTGCGCCTTGCGCACCTGACGGATCCCCGGGCACGGGCCGTGGTGGAGCAGGTTCGCGACGCTGTCGACTGGCCGCAAAAAAGCAGCGAGCCTGGCGCGGGCCTAGGCTTCGCATTCGCTCGCTACAAAAACATCATGGGCTATTGCGCCATCGCCGTGCGTCTTCGGGTGCATCCGCAGACCGGCGAAGTGCAGATCGATCATGTCGTCACGGCAGTGGACGTGGGACAGATCGTCAATCCCGACGGGCTGCGCAATCAGGTCGAAGGCGGGATTGTCCAGTCCACCAGTTGGACGCTGTATGAAAAAGTCGCCTATGACGCCGGCGGCATACGCAGCTACGACTGGAGTGGCTACCCGATCCTGCGCTTTACGCAGGTACCGAAAAAGGTCGACGTTCATCTGCTCGACCAACCCGGACAGCCGTTTCTGGGGGCTGCCGAAATCGTCCAGGGCCCCATGGCCGCGGCCATCGGCAATGCCGTGGCGAACGCCACCGGCCGGCGCTGGTTGAACCTTCCTCTGACTCGCTCGGAACAACCGTCCTGAACGTCGCAGCGTTGCATTCCACGCAACGCAGCGTAGCGACACGCATGGATTATCAAGCGCAGAGCATCCGCTTAACGTAAGGCCATCCGGTGCCAGACCCAGCGTCCGACACCCTCTGCCGACGCTTTACAAAGACTGGAGAACACTCATGACGCAGCACCTGTTCCGCCCTATCGCCCTGGGCCCCTACACACTCCCTCATCGGGTGGCGATGGCGCCGCTGACCCGCTCACGCGCCGGACAACCCGGCGACATCCCGACGGCCATGAACGCCGAATACTACCGCCAACGCGCAAGTGCCGCGTTGATCATCACCGAAGCAACGCAGATTTCCCGCCAGGGCCAGGGCTATGCCTGGACGCCTGGAATCTATAGCGATGAACAGGTGCAGGCCTGGCGCGAAGTCAGCCGCCAGATACATGAGGCTGGCGGGTTGATCTTCATGCAGCTTTGGCACGTGGGTCGCGTATCGCACCCCAGCTTTCAACCGGACAACGCATTGCCGGTGGCCCCGAGTGCATTGCCCGTACCGGGCAAGACCTTCATCGTCGATGCGGATGGCAACGGTATCTGGGGAGATGTGCCGGTGCCGCGCGCACTGCAGACGTCGGAAATTGCAGACATCATCAGCGACTACCGCCGAGCCGCGCGCAATGCGCTGAACGCCGGGATGGATGGCGTGGAAATTCACGCGGGCAATGGTTATCTGCTCGATCAATTCATCAACAGCAACAGTAACCAGCGCGAAGATTCGTACGGTGGCAACCTGGAAAATCGTGCACGCCTGTTGCTGGAAGTGGTCGCCGCCGTGGTCGACGAAATCGGTGAAGAGCGCGTGAGCGTTCGTCTGACGCCGATGGGGCGCTTCATGGGCATGGGCGATGAGACGCCTGAAGCGACGTTCGGCTATATCGTACGTTCGTTGAATCGCTGGAAACTGGCCTACCTGCATCTGGTCGAGCCCGCCGTCGTAGGCACCGTCAAGGATGAAAACTACGATCCGCGTTGGGACGCCATCATCAGTCAGCTGCGTGCGGCCTGGCACGGCGTGCTGATGATCGCCGGAGGCTACGACCCCGAGACGGCGGAACAGGCCCTGATTGATGGCCGCGCGGACATCATCGCGTTCGGCCGACCGTTTCTGGCCAACCCCGATCTGCCAAGGCGAATTCGCGACGGGTTGTCGCTCAATACCCCAGACCCGAGCACGTTCTTCGGTGGCGACCAGCGTGGCTATGTGGATTACCCGGTTCACTCCTGATTATCCATGACAACCTGTGCGCCCATTGGGATCCCTGTCTGCCTGGCAGGAGCGGCGCGCCAACGGGAAAAGGGGACGGATTTATTTTCAGAAAATAAATCCGTCCCCTTTTTTGAAATATCCCATATCTGATTTATTTATCGCCGAGTGGTCCGACGCTTCGGAAGCCCTGGGGCGATGAAACTTTTGGGCAGTTGAGCAACGTTCAAGCCGATCCTGAGATAAAAGAGAAAAGTGAACCAAAGGGGGCGTCTAGCTTTGAGTGGTGTTGACCCTTTTCATTGATATCTGGCTCGGTTGTCTGCAAGCGCCTTAAGTCGTTCAAAGATAAAATCAATGTCTAGAATCGAGTAACGCTTTTGCACCGTCCAAACCCCAGAGGTGACCTCTTGCTTAACCTCGATATAGTCGAGACCGAGTACTTTGGCAGCATTCCCAGCATTCGTCGGGTGCAGGGAACACCCGGTTACTGCCTCGAAACGTTCGACAATTTCAGTAGCGCTAAGGGTTTCTTCATGCGATTTGATTGAGCGAAATGCAGGAGTTTTCTGTGTCATGGCCCCAATCCTTATAATTCGGCCCTGACGGGCCATGAGCGCTATACCAATAATGAAAGCTAAAAAATCGGGACAGATTTGAATGGCACTTACTTGGCAGCTAACCACTTGAGCTGAAGGCAAAAAATGAAGAAGGGCGGGTTTTGGTCCCCATTTTTGTGTCCCATTTTGGGTCGTTGCTGCATAGGGTCGATGACCCGTTGCAGGTCAGCCTCACGGCCGATCAGTTTGGCCCGGGGCGGCGCCGGTTACAGACCACCGGCGCAGGCCCTTTGCATCATAGAAGTTTTGCACGGTCGTTCAAGCACGGCACGGGCAGAGTGCGAACCTCACCCCTTTATTTCCCCCTTGCGAATGGCAATCTTGATGGCCTGAGCGGTAGTGGCCACGCCAAGATGCCGACGAGCCGAACGCAGGTGATTTTCCACCGTGCGCCCGGACAAACCGAGCGTGGCGGCGATGTCCGACTGACGTCGACCGGCAGCGACCCACGCCAGCACTTCGCGCTCACGGTTCGACAGTTTGCCGGTCGTCTCCTCCAGCGGTGCTTCGAGCAATCGCCGGGCGGAGTAAAACGCCACCGAGGCGAGCATGCCGAGCGCCAGACGAATCCGCGCAGAGGCATCGATCTGTTCGCCCCCCAGGCTCATGGCACCTTCAAGCCCTTGCGGGCCGAAGACCGGAATCTGCAATCCGTGCACACCAGGGCCACTCGGCACGCGAACCATCCGATAAAGTTCGCCGTTCTCCTCCTGCACTTTGCTCCAGAAGAAGGATTCGCGGGCGTCCAACAGATGGCGTGTCACGGGGCAGCGTTGAACGTAGGTCTCGGCGTCGACGCCAATACCGTCGCCAAACCAGTCGCCTTCCACCCAGTAAATGCGCTCGACCACGTCCTCCGACGCCGAGGTGGCGGAGAACAGGACGAATCGATCGTAACCATACGCCCCGGCGAAACCGCGGACGACCTTCTGGATCGTCGCCAGCGTGGGCGCCGCCTCGATGTCGAGGGCGGCGCGCAAGAGTGCCTCGGCAGGTGCGGGACTCACCCCGGCGTGACCTCTTTCAGAAGCGCGGCCGCCGCCAGCTTGCCCAGTGCGTTACCCGCCAGCGGACTGTCACCGGTCAGCAGTTTGCGATCCTGAAGCGTGGCCCCGGAAATGTCCTGGTTAGTGATTTCCACACCGAGCGCCTGCAACTGCTCGCCGAACTTCCAGGTCAGGTGGCCGGGCATGTAACCGATGTCGGGGGTCGTCGCATCCAGGGCATCAGGAAAGGCGCAAATCCGGTAACCGTTGAAGATGCACGAGTCTTTTGTTTCACCGAGGCCGGCCGCCAGCAACGCCGCCGGGCCGTGGCACAGAGTAATGACGAATTTGTCCTTGGCGACGGCCCATTGCAGGATCTTTTTCACGTCCTCGCTTTCCGGCAGGCCGATCAGCGCGCCGTGCCCGCCGGGAATGAACGCACCGATATAATCCGAGTCCTCGCCCAGCGCTTCCTCGATCACTTGGGACAGCTTGAGTGGACGCTTGAACTTGTCGCGGTATTGCTCGTAGAAGCCCTTCACTTCGGCGTCTTCGGAGGGCATGGCCCAGAATTCGAACTTGACCGGATTGCCCGACAGCGTCGCGACATCGAAGCCGAAACCGGCCTTGTCGAGGTGATACATCGGCAGCAGCGTTTCAACCGGGTGATTGCCCGTGGAGAACATCGTGCCGTTGTCGGTCAGCAGATAGCGCTCGTCCGCGCCGATCATCAGAATCTTCCAGCGCCCGCCCTTGTAACGGTTCGGGTACTCGGCATCACTGAGATCGGATTTGGGCGAAGTGAACTGGCTGAGGGAATACGGCGAGGGGAAAAACGCATTGTCCTCGGCCGGATCGGGGGTTGGGCGCTTGTCATCAGTCCGCGTGGTAGCCATGCTGCTCTCCATCGAGTGGGTCAATGTCGGAGTTCATGCTAGTAAGGCGTCAGCGTTACAACAATGAGGGTTTTCCCTCAAAAGATCATGCACTGAACCTGCGGCCCCTCAATGTGATCGATAAGTGGCAGAATCCCCCGTTACCTCTAACATGGCGACTCATTCCCCCTTAGATTTATTTTTGCCAGCCATGACAATGCCGACAAACAAGAAAAGAATAATGATCGGCGGAAAAGCCACGCACAGAGCAATTGCGCCAAGTAATAACACTCCCCCAATTACCACACCTATCATCTCCCCCAAAAGAGGAAGCAACATCTTAAAAACAACGATAGCCAAAACAATTGCAGCAATCACGACAATAACCATATGCAACCCCACACAACGCAACGCGTTTTAAATCACACTGATGCAAAGGTCCGCTTCAAGCGACCTGCTCCGTTTTATGTCAAAGGTCATTTATTGTAACGACCCTGACAAACCAACAACCCTGAGAGCAGGATCACTTAAAAATATATCTACCCTGCCTCACTCGGATAGATCGGCACTTTAGAAACGCAAACCCCAGCGGTACAAAAGATCGCTACATTTACTACATAGAAAAAGTATGGGGCTTGGTATGAATACACTCATGATGATTTCTTTTTGAGCACCAGCTTACCGCTTTCATATGAAATCTCTTCATAGTCCTTAAACAAGGCAATTATGAGTGCTAATCCAATCGACGCAGCTGCAATAATGGCGGCGATTTCAAGCCCGGTCAGCGCGGCGACCGGGGCTGCGGCGAAAAATGAGAGGCCTCCGGTCAATGGCGTGGCAACAAGCGCTGCTCCCAAAGCGGCGAGAGTGATCGAACTAGCAAAAGCAATCTTCTTTCCACGCTTGACCTTGTCGGCGAGTTCCCCCTGAACAACAATCTGCTCCACACCCGACTTTCTAGCTGTAGCCAGTTCGTCCTTTGTTCTAACAGTCACGACGTTCATATACATCCTTATGCAGCCGATATAGATCCTGGGCATCGCATGAAGCTCCAGGGCTCGGCAGATGATGGCATCTTGCCTGCAAAGCGGCAATGCAGCTGAGCAATCGGCTATTCAAGCAGGCATGATTGAGCGCACACGTGCATCGCCAAGACGGGTGGCACACAGATCACATTTCAGCTATCGGCAATAGGCGGTCGACAGGGTAGCGGCCCACTAGCCGGACTTGTATTCGTGGCGTGAACCGCTCTTGGAAATCTGCGCCGCCTTCCCCATCAGCAATCCGATGCCGCCGCTACTGAAGCAAGCCCTTCAGCTATTGGAAGAACACGGCTGTGTCCGGACACGTCGCGATGGCATGCGCTACATGACCCTGCATCCGGAACCTGAAAACAGCGATATTGCCACGACAACCTTCTATGTCCCGGATCCTGCCCTTACTGCGCTATGGACCCGAAGTGACGATCCCGAAATGAATCACCGACTAACGATATGCTTGAGAACCGGTGGTGACGGTTTGTGGGTCGGACTGTGGCGAGACGACAACGGACAGCAACGAATTGTCCATCCAGGTTCCGGGTCAGGATCAGACATGCTCTGTGTCTTAACCGACAACGTGCAGGACCTATTGCGCCTGCTGGCTATCGGGTACGACGAACTCTGCTGGCCAGAGCAGTTCCAGCTGGCGCCTGAAGAAGTGCGTGAAAAAGAATACGGCGATGACGATTACCCGCCACCGCCGCTTCTGTTACGGGCCCATGTAGAGCGAACGCTTGGGTTGAGCATTCCGGTGAGAGCATCGGAGCTTGTTCGCGATACTGAAAGTATGGATGCGCAGGAATCGGGCGATCCGTTTTGGAATTGGCTGAAGCGGGTTGGTGGGGAGTAATCGTTTTTGTTCGGGCGTCAGCTTTCCGCCAAAAGCTGCCGTTTATGTTCATGAGCGCGTTGCGTTGAATCAGAATTCTGAACGATCGATCAGTGAGCCGTTTACTCACGAAAATTAACGGTTTGCAGCCCTGAGTCATAGAGCCGAAAGTACGCCCTGATACAGCACCGGACCAGTCGGCTGTCCTGTTGGCGATCCACCCTCGGGTTCAAGACTGATGGCCAACGTGATGGACTCACCAATAAGCGCTTTCTGCGCACTGCCCAACTTGATCTCCCCGTCTCCGCCTGGGGGTATCACCCCTAGCGAAACAGGCTTTCCATCTGAAGGAATAACCCACATTTCCAAGCTACGATTTTTTTCTATCTTCGCCAAAGCCAGGGGTTTGATTTTTAGATAATTCTCGTGCGCTTCAATGCTCATCCACGACTGTGCGTCGGCACTACGCAACGTTGCACTGTAGCGAACTTCGTCACGGTTATAGATAACGCTCAGTGTTACTGCTGCAACCAGTGAACATGTTGCAATCGTCACCCGGAGCCAGCTCCAGAATGGTCGCTTCACAGGCAACTGCATTGTTTGCGGATCTATACGCGCCGTAACTCCGCGCCATACACGATCCGGTACAGGTGATTCAGGCAGAGACTGGGTAAGGCTCGCAAGGCTTTCCCGCCATTGCGAAAGTTCTGCGCGAAGTTCCGAGTCCTCCAGTAAAAGCTGCTCAAAGCGCCGGCGTGCAGCTGGTGGCATTAACCCAATGGCATAATCTGCGGCAAGTGCGCGACGAAGACTTGGAGTTTGGTAGTTCATGACTCGAGGCACCTGCGCAACCGCTCCATGCCTCGGCGGATCCAAGACTTTACTGACCCGAGCGGTGCCGACAGGTGCTCGGCCAGCTCTGAACAGGAAAGCCCTTCAAAATAAGCAATGGTGATTGATTGACGTTGCATCCCTTCGAGCTCATCTAGGCACCGATTCAATGAAGTGGTCTCACGGGAGCTGTTCAATTGTTCATGTGCCGAGGGGCTGTCGTCTACCAGCATCTGCGCGTCGAGATCACTCAGCGGACGTTCGCGACGCTTTCGCAATTGGTCGATGGCCTGATTTCGCGTGATATTGATCATCCAGGTCATCGGCGCCGACAGTTGCGATTGGTAGCGTGAAGCATTGTTCCAGATACGCACAAAACTTTCCTGTAGCACCTCCTCAGCCAGATCTGGGCGTCCCATGAACCGCAGCGCCACGCCATGCAGACGCGGACTCACGCTACGATACAGCGCTTCAAAAGCGCGTCGGTCACCCAGGGAACACTGGGCTAGAAGGTGTTTGAGTTGGTCAGTGTCGGCGATGGGAATAGCCTTTCTCCAAACGATTGGGTCGTGAGGTCCTACAAGTCGATTGCAGCCAGAGGTTAGCCCACGGCGCGCGGTTGTTCCATTCACGGGTGGGCTCCTCGGAAGACTCGCCGGTCATGCTGAAATCGACCGGCGACGCCGGTCAACTTTTCGGCATCAGGACTTTGTCGATGACCTGTATCACACCGTTCGACTGGTATACGTCATAAGTACTGATGTCGGCGACGTCGCCCTTCTCATCTTTGATGGTGATGTTGTGCGGACCATTCATCATTGCCCACAGTTTTCCGCCCGAGACGGTGGTCAGTTCGGTCTTGCCACCTCCGGCCTTGATCTTTTCGGCAAGGGTGGCCATGTCCAGTTTGCCGCTCACGACGTGGTAAGTAAGGATCTTGGTGAGGGTTGCCTTGTTTTCTGGCTTGAGCAACATATCGACCGTTCCTGCGGGCAAAGCAGTAAAGGCTGAATTGACCGGTGCAAACACAGTAAAGGGCCCTTTTCCCTTGAGGGTGTCGACAAGACCGGCAGCTTTCACAGCGGCGACCAGGGTGGTGTGATCGGCCGAGTTCACTGCGTTGTCGACGATGTCCTTGTTCGGCAACATGCTTTGACCGCCGACCATGACGCTGTCGTGACTCATCGATGCAGCATGCGCAGCGTTGAACACTAATCCGCTACCTGCCGCCAAGGTCAGAAGGCCCGCAATCAATTGCGTTTTGATCGAAATGCGTTTCATCGTGATGATCCTTTGTGAGGAAAATCGGCCAGGAGATTCTGTCCGTGCTTGATATACGCGGCGGCGTTCGGATTGGATGCAGTAGCACTCTTTTTTTCGCAGAAATTGCGAGTGAGCGATCCAGTGACCACCACTCGTTAGGCAAGGTGGCTATAACCCCGGCTGACTAAATCTGGAAATAAATCAGTCCCCTTTTTGTTGTCCTTTTTGTTGCTTTATCGCGTGCTTGGGGTAGGCCTTGCCGGGCATGAATCGACCAAGCCCTGTCAGAGTGGGCCGACGTCCTCGAAGTAATGCTCTGACACAACACATCAACGTTTTCAGACGACGAGAGTGGACGGAGGGAAGTGCTTGGGTGAGCGCGCTGTGTAAGAATCGGATGGCCTGCATGGGATCGGGATCTTGTCTTTGTGTGGTGCAATACAAGCTGCCGACCCATGCAGGTCTCTTCAATTCCCAACTTCTTGATTTGTTGTAAGAAAAAGCGGGGATTTCTCAGGGACCGATATATTTTTCAGAAAATAAATCAGTCCATTTCACCATCCTCATTTCAGCCACAACTTGGCAAGTGCAGTGAGCCTATCAGGTCTAAATATTAATACTACTAGCTTGGTTTCAGCATATAAACAATCTCCGGACTCGTTGATTTATTTTTTTCTTTTAGATCACTTAAATTTCCAGTCTGCATATAGTCAGCCCAAATTTCATCATAGAACTTTTTCGCTTGCGATTTTTCATCTTGCCAATCACTGAATGTGGCCAAGCCTGCATCGCCATCAACAAATACAGCGATTACACTATTTTGATCCCCATGGTCTCGTGCGACAAAAGCACCTGAGAAATCTAATTTTCTTTTAGCTGACAGATTGAAGCAAACGTTAATTGCGCCCTCCAGTTTTACGGATGGATAGCACCAACCATCAAAGCCTCTCTGATGAACTTCTTTGGCGATTATATTGCTAATCATATAAATCTCATCTTTTCGAAAGCTGTTATTTATAAAATCAAGAATTTCCTTTGCCTTGTCGGCATGGACTCCAAAATAGTCTGGCATGGCTTTTTCTTGCCAGCCTACGTCAATTAGTTCAATGTCATCAGTGGATTTATAGAATATGAGAAGATAAGGGTCGTCCTCTACTATCCCAACCTCAAGCTTTGGTGCTTTGATTTGCCCCTCTGTTGCATACAAAAATTGCTCCCCTGGGGCATTAAGTCTTCCAGCTTTTACAAATCTCGCGGGTGCCTCCCACATATCGCCGATTAAGAAGTTCTTCTCTGCAGGCTCATCCCTTAAGTTTCGAGCTCTGATAAAATTTGCATTTTTTGGATAGCTCCTTCGCGATATTGGGATTCTTGGCGTTCGTGCGAATCCTGTTTTTCCTATCGCCAAATCCAGTATAAACTCGAGTGTCTTGCCATCACTCCAAGACGCAGAGTGCTTGTAAAAAAAATCTATGCGCTTACGTATTTCATCAATAGTGATGCCGCTGAAAACCTCATCATACATTTGCGCGAGTCCCATACTTCCTCCTTGAGCGGCTTGCTTGATCAATTGTTTCAGTCGTTTACCTTTCACACCATAATCGATAGCCGGACCGAAAAATGGGACTAATTCACTTCTCAGAAAGTGAATCAGCCCATTTCTTTTTATAACTATCAACAGCATATCACTAAAATTTAAATCTTTTGTTGAATTCAATTCCGAAATAATTAGACCATGTAGGGTAAACCTTGGCATAAAATGCTTAGTGGGATTACCGAGTTAGGTATACTGATTAGTTCGCGCTTGTGTTTTGATATTATTTTTTGAAGATTTTTAGCTTCTGAACTATCCTTCACTAAAACAGCTATAGGCGATTCCGGAAGATCAAAACTACCTTTGCACCGCCATTCTCTTTCATGGATCCAGTTGATCCCTTTGCCATCCACATTCTCTAAGCGGACAACGCGCCATTTTTCGTCTTCGTCAATTCCGAGTTGCTCCATCTCGGCGTTCGAAAGATATATTACTGGCCGGCATCCTTTTTTATAAGCGGTTTTTTTGGTGACAAGAATTCCATAAGGCTCGTACCTAGGTTTCGCAGGATCCGTGTTTGCCTCATTTAGAACGTACTTCAATGAACTTAGAGGTACATCCATAAAGCAAGTCGCAGGATTGCTGCCTTTAATAAACCCTTTCTTGGTTGTACTACCTTCAATTCGCCCTTCTAAAAGGATGGATACTAGATTCTCAAAGGCTGAACTCCCATTTTCGCTAGACCTCCGAGTGAGGTGCACTAAATATGGTGAGAGATCGGGGCGTTCAAAGAAAGGGAGATCGTTGCTCATTAAGGTTTCTTATATTGAGAAAAATGGGAACAGAAAAAATTGGACGGATATACCTTTTTCGAAAAAATTTATCCACCCCTACTTTCTGATGCTTCGATTTGAGCACTAACGCCACTTAGGCGGGAAAGCTCGGCCAGCACTATCAGTACCAATATTTGTTTTTATATGTTCTAGCATTGAGATGGCCTGTGAAGCGTGCGCAGAAAGGTTACCGGTATTTTCGTGGAGGATTTTCCAGAACTCCATAGCCACTTGTTCATCTTCTATAGGAGGTAGTGATTTTGCTACTTCTCTAGCGAATATCTCGTCACATAGTGCCTGGACACGCTTAAGTCTAAGCCAATGATGGGAGAGCATTTGAAGAATTTCTGAATCCGAAATATTTGTACAAAGTACAGGTGAAACCACATCCCATGCAGTGAGTCGCAAGTCAGGACTATGCATAGCTTTTCCTTTTTCTGCCGCCGACCGAATAGTATCAAGAACTCCGATATTGTAACGACACGCCGCAACCAATACTTCTATGGCTCCCCTCACTTGTCGATGTTGGTCTACTGTCTGCAATCTTCTTTGTCGTCGAAGAACAAGCTCGTTTAAAGCTAAAGCGATAGGAACACCGAGTACAATACCGACGAGTGTGGCAGCCAAGTTTGGCCAGAAGGCCTCTAAAAATTGGGACATATCTGCAACCTAACTGTAGTAGACGACACATCTGACGTAATGATTTAGCTAATTATGTCTGGTTACGTTCCTTGCCCATGTGTAACTCCTTATTTTTTGATTTTCGCGCGAAAAATGCGACCTTCGGCAGAGAGATACAACATGAGTCAGTTACACTAATGGCGAAATCGCTGCGTGTCCATGGTCTCCTTACGGCCGAAACAGCCTTCCATAAAACCCACCAATCAGCAGCAATTCATTTCCCTAACAC